>PKWQ01000237.1 GCA_003133265.1 Acetobacteraceae bacterium | reverse complement strand
CCCGGACGCGCCCTGCGGCGTGCCCCCGGTGTCCTTGGCCAGCAACGCCGGCGCGTCCGGGGCGTCGAGCGCGAGCTGCGCCGCGCGCAACATGCTCTGCCCCACCTCGGCGCGCGGGCCGGACAGCGGCAGCAGAATCGCCACCTGGCGTCCGCCGTGCCCCGCCGGGCCGCCGCCGGGACCGGGTTGCGGGATGGCGGTGATCGGTTCCGGTCGCCAATTGCCCGGCGCGAGGCCTCTACCCCCACCGCAGCCGGCGAGTGCTAGAGTGACGAACAGGAGAGCGAATGCCCGACGACGCATGCGACGATGCCCCCGATGACCTGCCGGACGGTCGTTCCGCCCAGCCTGCTGGTCTTGTGCTGGTTTCCACACCGATCGGCAACCTCGGCGATATGACGGCGCGCGGGCGCCAGGCGCTGGAAGCGGCGGATATCATATTGTGCGAGGATACGCGCCATACATCCCACCTGCTCTCGGCTTTCGGTATTTCCGCCCGGATGCAGCCGCTGCACGAGCATAACGAGGACGCGCGCATTCCCGCGCTGCTCGATCTGCTGCGCCAGGGCAAGCGGCTGGTGCTGGTCTCCGACGCCGGCACGCCGCTGGTGTCCGATCCCGGCTACCGGCTGGTGCGCGCGGCGATCGCGGCCGGGCTGCCGGTCAGCGCCATGCCCGGGGCCAACGCGGCGGTGACCGCGCTGGTGCTGTCCGGCCTGCCGCCGCTGCCGTTCCTGTTCCTCGGCTTTCCGCCGCCGCGCCAGGCCGCCCGCCGCGCCGCGTTCGGTCAGTTGCGCGCCATCGAGCGCGCTGGCCTGTCGGCGACGCTGATCTGGCACGAGGCGCCGCACCGGCTGGCCGAGACGCTGGCCGACATGGCAGACGCATTCGGCCCGCGCGCGGCGGCGGTGGCGCGCGAGCTGACCAAGAAGTTCGAGGAAGTGCGGCGCGGCACGCTGTCCGAGCTTGCCGCCCATTACGCGACGCACGAGGCGCGCGGGGAAATATCCCTCGTCGTCGGCCCGCCGGAGCAAGCCGATCCGGAAGACCTGGACGGGCAGTTGCGCGCGGCGCTGGCCACCAGCAGCGTCAAGGACGCCGCCGCCCTGGTCGCCGCCGCGACCGGGCTGCCGCGCAAGACGGTCTATGCGCGGGCCCTGGAACTCAGCGCCGAGGCTCCGTAGGCGCGGGTCCGGCCGACGGCCGCAGGGTCAGCCGCGCAGCTCCGGGATCACCCACAACGGCTTCTCTCCGCGCGCCACTCGCTCGCAATTATCGAAAGCGTTGCGGAACCGGTGATACTGGTTGTCGTAGGTCGGCCCGGCCAGATGCGCGGTCAGCACCACGTTGGGCAGGTTGAACAGCGGATTGTTCGCCGGCGGCGGCTCCTGGTCGAACACATCCAGCCCAGCGCCGGCGATGGTGCCGTTGCCCAGTGCCTCGATCAGGTCCGGCTCGTTCACCACCGGGCCGCGGCAGGTGTTGATCAGATAGGCCGACGGCTTCATCAGACTTAGCTCCGCCGCGCCGATCATGTGCTTGGTGGACGCCAGCAGCGGCACATGCAGCGACACCAGATCGGAACTGCCCAGGATCTCGTGCAGCAGCCGGAACCGGACATCGAGCGCGTCCTCCTGTTCCTCGGTCAGGCGCAGGACATCGTAGTACTGCACCGCCAGCCCAAACGCCTGCGCCAGCCGGGCGACCTTCTTGCCGATGGTGCCGAGCCCGACGATGCCGAGCGTTCGTCCGCGCAGCTCGTACAGCCGGGACTGGGAAATGTCGTTGCCGCGCCAGCGGCCGGCGGAGACGTTGGCGTGCTGCCACACCAGCCGGCGGCAGACCGCCAGCATCAGCATCAGCGCGTGCTCGGACACGGCGGTGGAGTTGGCGCCGCCATTGTTGCAGATCGGCACGCCGGCGCGCCGCGCCGCCTCGATGTCGCAACGGTCATAGCCGGCCGAGGTCAGCTGCACGAGCTTCAGGTTCGGCGCTTTCCGGTAGAACGCGTCGTTCACGCTGGGATCGCCGAAGCCGACGAGATACTCGGCATCCTTCACCTCGGCCATGAATTCCGGAACGTCCGCGCGCACCACCACCAGTTCGAACCCGGCCGGGACCAGTTCGCGAGCGATGTCGGTTTCGTTCAGCGGGCTGTCGATCAGCACGATCTTGCGGGCCATCTGTTTCCTCCGGTTGTTTTGTCTCTGCCGGCAGGATAGCGCGTACTCGCCGCTTCGTGCCAAGCTGCCCCGATCGAGGGAGAGAAATATGACCGGAATCGTACGCAATTCGGTGCGGGACAAGCTGGCGCGCGGCGAGGTGGTGGCCTCGATGACGGCGCGCCTGGTGCGCAGCGTGGAGATCGTCGGCCTCGCCAAGGCGGCAGGGTTCGACACGCTGTATGTCGATCTGGAGCACAACAGCTTCTCGCTCGACGCCACCAGCCAGATCTGCATCACCGCGCTCGCCGCCGGGATCGCGCCGTTCGTCCGCGTGCCGGCGATCGCGCCGGAATATATCGCCCGCGTGCTGGACGGCGGTGCGCTCGGCATCATCGCCCCGCACATCCGCACCGCCGAGGACGCCCATGCGGTGGTGGTCTATGCCAAATATCCGCCCATCGGCGAACGCTCGTTCGGCGGCAACATGCCCCATCTCGGCTACCGTTCGATGCCGCCGGTCGAGTCGATGGCGGCGCTGAACGAGGCGACCATGGTGGTGGTAATGATTGAAACCATCGATGCGCTGGAGAACGTGGAAGAAATCATCGCCGTCGACGGCATCGACATGCTGCTGGTCGGTACCAACGATCTCTGCGCCGAGTTCGGCATTCCCGGCCAGTACGAGCACGAGAAGGTCCACGCCGCCTATGCGAAATGCATCGCCGCCGCGCGCGCGGTCGGCAAGCATGTCGGCGTTGGCGGCCTCGCCACGCGCCCGAAGTTGGTCGAGCAGTTCGTCAAGATGGGCGCGCGCTATGTCTCCACCGGCGCCGATCTCGGCTTTCTGCTGGCGGCGGCGACGGAGAAGGCGAAGGCGGTACGGGAGATCGCGCTGTGATCCGGGCCGTTATGATCCGGGCGGTTTTCTGCTGTCTCGCGCTGCTGCTCGCCATCCCCGCGCGGGCGGAGGTGAACGAGATCCGCATGTCGAAGCAGTACGGCCTCGGCTATCTCGGCATGATGGTGATGGAACACCAGAAGCTCGTCGAGAAACATGCCGCGGCGGCGGGCCTCGGCACCGTCGCCGTCTCCTGGCGCTCGCTGACCGGTCCCAGCATGATGGTCGACACGATGATGAGCGGGACGATGGATTTCATCACCCCGGGCGTGCCGACGCTGATCACCGTCTGGGACAAGACCGCCGGCACGCCGCAGGAGATGCTGGCGCTCGGCGCCATCCAGTCGATGCCCTACGTGCTGGTGATGCGCAATCCGAACGTCCGGACGATCAAGGATTTCACCGAGGCCGACCGTATCGCGCTGCCCGGCGTGAAGCTGACCGGCCACGCGCTGAGCCTGGAGATGGCGGCGGCGCAGGTCTGGGGGTTCGAGAACTACGACCGGCTGGACCCGCTCACCGTCACCCGCGCGCATCCGGACTCCGCCACCGCGTTGTTGTCCGGCAAGTCCGAGATCGACACGCATTTCGCAAGTTCGCCGTTCTACTACTACGAACTCGCGCGGCCGGGCATGCACCAGGTGCTGAAATCCTACGACGTGCTGGGCGGCAAGCACACCAATGGGGTGATCATCACCTCCCGCCGCTTCCACGACGCCAACCCGAAGGCCAGCGCAGCGGTGATGGCGGCGGTGGAGGAGGCGAACGGCTTCATCCATGCCAACCCGCGCGCCGCGGCGGAGATCTATCTGGCGATGACCGGGGAGAAACTCGGCACGCTGGACGAGATGGAGAAAATGGTTGCCGACCCGGACGTGGATTACACCACGACCCCGGTGCGGGTGATGCCGTTCGCCGAGTTCATGTTCAAGGTCGGCCGGATCAAGCACAAGCCGGGATCGTGGAAGGATTTCTTCTTTCCGGAAGGGCAGCGTCTGGCGGGAAGCTGACCGGCTGGTTCAGATCTGGCGCCACCAGCGCCGGGTCAGCGCCAGCACCAGCAGTCCCTCCAGCCCGGTGGCGACCGTCGCCCATTGCGCGCCGATCAGTTCCGCCATCGTGCCGAGCAGCAGGAAGCCGACCGGACCCAGCCCGATGCAGACCGACAGCACGCCCATCACGCGCGCGCGCATGTCCGCCGGCGCCGCCAGATAGACCAGGGTTGCCTGCATGATGCTGAACCCGGAACTGCCGAACCCGGTCAGAAACAGGCTGGCGGCGGCGGCCTGTGGGCTCGGGACCAGCGCGAAGACGGTCAGCATCGCCAGATGGACGGTCAGTCCGCCGACATAGATGCGGGCATAGAAAGCCGGGCGCGCACACAGCGCCACCGCGATCGCGCCCAGGAACGAGCCGACCCCGTCCATGCTGGCCAGCATGCCCACGCCCACCGCATCCAGGTTCAGATTGTCCTTGCCGATCACCGGCACCATGGAAAGGAACGGCCAGCCGAACACGTTGTAGATCACCGTGATGGTCAGGGTGCCGACCAGTTTGGGGTCGCGCCGCGCCAGCGCGAAGCCCTCGGACATGCGTGCCAGCACCGAGCCGGCGGCGGGCGCGCTGCGGCCATTGCGGTAGCGCAGGCCGTACGCGGCAAGCAGCGCGAACAGATACAGGAACACGCCGACGCTGAAGGCGCCCTCGATCCCGACGCTGGCCAGCAGCAGCCCCCCTACCGTCGGACCCAGCATGCGGCTGGCGTTGTTGCTGCCGACATCGATCGACATCGCGCGGCCCATGCGGTCCGGGCCGGCGACCTCGCCGATCATCACCCGGCGCACCGAGTTGTCGGTGGCCCAGGCGACGCCGTTCCAGAAGCTGGCGACGCCCAGATGCCAGACCGCGAGATGGCCGGTCCAGGCCAGGGCGGTCAGCGCCACCGAGCTTGCCATTATCGACAGCACGACCACGATCAGCGTCGTCCGCCGCTCCAGCCGTTCCAGCGCCGCGCCGAACCAGGCGCCGAACAGCCCCATCGGCAGCAGCCGCAGCATGGTCATCATGGCGACGACGAAGGCCGAGCCGGTGCGCTGGTAGACGAACACGCCGACCGCCAGCATCTCCAGCCAGCGCACCCCGAATACCACCAGGCCCACGAACCACAGCCGCAGGAAGTCCGGTTCGCGCATCAGATGCCGGCGCGGCCCGATATCGGCGCGCAGCGCCTCGGTCATACTCACAGGTCTGGACGTCCTCGTCGGGCCGCCGGCTGGATACCGGCTTGGAGCGTCATCCTGCCGCCGCCGGCCGCGCTGGGTAAAGCGGCGGTTGGCTGCCCATCGCCCGGCGCATGAACAGCGGGCGCATGAACAGCGGGCGCATAAATACCCGCCCCATCCGCGTGCCCAAAAATTGGGCAGGGCGGTCCTGTCGGGTTGGCGTCATTTTGACGCCGATTGCATCGGTGACGAGCAACCGGGGCTGCCCATTTGCGCGCCACAGTGGCGGCAATGCTGGGCTGCGACACCCCGCGCCGGACCGTCGGGCGCGGCATGGTTCTTGAAGACGATACCGCGCGACACGTCGCCTCGCCCGTTTCGGGCGGAACGACACGCGAGGGAGATTCGCAACACATGAAGATGATCGTGGCCGTCATCAAGCCGTTCAAGCTCGATGAAGTGCGCGAGGCACTCACCCGGCTCGGGGCCCAGGGGCTGACCGTCTCGGAAGTGAAGGGCTTCGGCCGGCAGAAGGGGCAGACCGAGATCTACCGTGGCGCCGAATACCATGTGAGCTTCCTGCCCAAGCTGAAGATCGAACTGGTGGTGCCCGACAGCCTGACCGATCAGGTGGTGGAGGCGATCGCCGCCACCGCGCGCACCGGCAAGATCGGCGACGGCAAGATCTTCATCTACGACGTCGAGCGTGCGGTACGCATCCGCACCGGCGAGCTTGACGAGGAAGCACTATGACCGCGCAGCGAAAGACCGCGACGATGCACCGTTTCCTGTCCATCCTTGCCGCCACCCTGCTGTCCGCCGCCCTGTTGCCTGTCAATTCGGCGCTGGCGGCGGAAACGCCGAAGGTCGATAGCGGCGATACCGCCTGGGTGCTGCTCGGCACCGTGCTGGTGCTGCTGATGACCATCCCGGGGCTGGCGCTGTTCTATGCCGGCATGGTGCGCAAGAAGAACGTGCTCGCCACCATGATGCAGTCCTTCAGCCTGTGCGCGCTGGTCACGGTGCTGTGGATCGTCGCCGGCTACAGCTTGGCGTTCGGAGACGGCAACGCCTGGATCGGCGATGCCTCGCGTATCTTCCTGGCGGGGATCGAGGACAACTGGGACAAGCCGTTCACCCTCGGCGCCGGCACCGCCAACGCCAACGCGACGACGATCCCCGAAAGCGTATTCGTGATGTTCCAGATGGCCTTCGCCATCATCACTCCGGCGGTGGTCGCCGGCGCCTTCGCGGATCGGATGAAGTTCTCCGCGCTGATGCTGTTCGTCACGCTCTGGTCGCTGGCGGTCTACGCGCCGATCGCGCACTGGGTCTGGGGCGCCAATGGCTGGCTGAACACGATGGGCATCGCCGACTTCGCCGGCGGCACCGTGGTGGAGATCAATTCCGGCGTTTCCGGCCTGATCTGCGCGCTGGTGCTGGGCAAGCGGCTCGGTTACGGCCACGACAACATGGCGCCGTGGAACCTTGCCTATGCGGTGATCGGCGCCTCGCTGCTCTGGGTCGGCTGGCTCGGCTTCAACGCCGGTTCGGCGCTGGGCGCGGGCGGGCGCGCCGGCATGGCGGTCATCGCCACCCAGGCGGCGGGGGCGGCGGCGACACTCAGCTGGGCGGCGGCGGAATGGGCGCTCAAGGGCAAGCCCTCGGTTCTCGGCGCCATCTCCGGCGCCGTCTCCGGGTTGGTGGCGATCACCCCGGCGGCCGGCTTCGTGCTGCCCGGCGCCGCGCTGGGCATCGGCCTTGTCGCCGGTCTGGTGTGCTTCTGGGCCGCGACCAGCCTGAAGCACGCGCTCGGCTACGACGACAGCCTGGACGCGTTCGGCGTGCATGGCATCGGCGGCATTTTCGGCACCCTGGCGACCGGCATCCTGGCCTACGGTCCGTTCACGGCGACCGCGGCGCATCCCGAGGGCGTCTATGTCGGCGGCCTCGCTTTGTTCAAGGTGCAGGCGATCGGCGTGTGCGCCACCGCCGCCTTCGCCGGCATCGTTACCTTCGTGCTGCTGAAGATCGTCGATGCCGTGGTCGGCCTGCGCGTGAGCACCGACGAGGAGCGCGAGGGCCTGGATATCGTCCTGCACGGCGAGCAGGTGTTCTGACCGCCAGCGCCTTCCGGCGCTTCTTATCCCAGGCGCTTCAACAGTGGCGTGAGCGTCCGGTCCACCACGTCCTGGCGGAGTTGTCCGACCCAGCGCCAGCGCACGATGCCGGCCTTGTCGATCAGGTAGGTCTCCGGCACGCCGTCGAGGTCGAATGCGTCTTCCAGGCCGCCGGACTCGTCGCGGTCGATGCGCGTGTAGGGATCGCCGTGCTGGCGCAGGAAGGCATCGGTCGCGTCCGGCTTGTCCTTGAAGGCGATGCCGAAGATCGGCACGCCAGCGTGGCGCAGCCCCATCAGCACCGGCGTTTCCGCCGCGCAGGGGGCGCACCAGGAGGCGAAGAAATTCAGCAGTACCGGCCGGCCGGTGGTCTCCATCTCGGCGGTGGTGAAACCCCGGTCGGTGCCCTGTCCCGGCAGCGCGAAGCCGGGCACCCGCCGGCCGATCAGCGCGCTCTCCATGCCGTGCGCGTCCGGCGTGCTGTCCTGGATGCGGTTGAACCCGGCCCATAGCCCCACCCCGCCGGCGGCGATCACGCCGATCGGGCCGAGCAGCACCAGACGCCGGGTGATCCGTTTCACGGCTGGTCCGTGGCGCCCGAGATCATCCGCCGGGGCTCTTCGGCGCGAGCGTGTTCCAGGTGGATGCCGGCGGCGGCTTGCCGTCGGCCGGGTTCCAGTGGCCGGTCTTCTTCAGCGCCTCGGCCACTTCCTTCGGCATGTAGGTCTCGTCGTGCTTGGCCAGCACCTCGGAGGCGCGGAAACTGCCGTCCGTTGTCATCGTGCCCAGCGTCACCACGCCCTGACCCTCGCGGAACAGGTCGGGCAGGATGCCGGAATAGGTCACGCTGACGGTTCCCGCGCCATCGGTGACGCGGAATTTGGCGGTCGGGCGGCCGTTCTGGGTGATGCGTTCCACGCTGCCTTCCTCCACCAGCCCGCCCAGGCGGAAAGACCGTCCCGGTGCCGGCGCCTTGGTGGCGATCTCGGAGGGCGAGACGAAGAATTCGGCGGTGTCGCGGAAGGCCATCAGCGCCAGCCCGGTGGCGGTGCCAAGCCCGATACCGCAGGCAAGCAGGACGTACAGACGGCGGCGTTTGCGGGTCATCGGCGATGTTGCCTCGGGTCAATGGCGGCGAGCCGCCGCTTTGCGCTCTGCGCCCGGAGCCAGGCGTCGACCGCGAATACGATGGGGACCAGCACGCCAAGCCCGTAGGCGCTGATGATATAGGGCAGGTGGGTCATCGATGTGCCTCCGCCCGCGCGCTCAACAGGGCGCGGATGCGCCGCTCCATCACCGCGGCGCGCAGCCGGGCGAGGACGATGGCGGCGAAGATGCAGGTATAGCCGAGCGAGGAAACGCCGAGCGGCCACAGCATGCTGATATGCATGCTCGGCGAGCCGGTCAGGCCGATGCTGGCCGGCTGGTGCAGCGTGTTCCACCAATCGACCGAGAACTTGATGATCGGCAGGTTCACCACCCCGATCAGCGCCAGGATCGCGCCGGCGCGGTAGCCGCGTTCGGGCTCGTCGAAGGCGCGCACCAGGGCGATGTGGCCGAGATAGAGGAAGAACAGCACCAGCACCGAGGTCAGCCGCGCGTCCCACACCCACCAGGCGCCCCACATCGGCTTGCCCCAGATGCTGCCGGTGGCGAGGCAGAGCGCGGTGAAGCCGGCGCCGACCGGGCCGATCTCGACCGCCGCCAGATCGGCGAGCGGATGGCGCCAGACCAGCGAGAGCACCGAGCAGGCCGCCAGCGTCATGTAGCCGCCGGAGGCGAGCCAGGCCGAGGGGACATGGACATACATGATCCGCACCGCGTCGCCCTGCTGCCAGTCGGCGGGTGCCAGGAACAGGCCGGCGCCCAGCCCGACCAGGGTCAAGCCCACCGCCAGGGCGATCAGCCAGGGCAGAACCGCCCCCGACAGCCGCAGGAATTGCCCGGGATTGGCGAAGCGATGCAGGTTGCGGGCCGGCGCGCGGCGCGCGGCAGGGATCGGAACAGTGTCCACGAACTACCTTCTAGCGTAAGGCGCGCCCGGTTTGAAGGCGTGCGATGATGGCTTTAACGTAAGGTTGCCATGCACCCGTTGGAATGACCTGGATCAAAATGACGCATTACTGGCTGGTTAAGTCCGAACCCGATGCCTTCAGCTGGGACCAGCAGGTGGCGAACGGCACCGAGCCCTGGACCGGGGTGCGCAACCACATGGCCAAGAACAACCTGAAGGCGATGCGCCGGGGCGACCGGGCCTTCTTCTACCACTCCAATGTCGGCAAGGAGATCGTCGGCGTGGTGGAGGTGGCGCGGGAGGCCTATCCCGACCCAACGGCCCCCGATCCCAAGGCCAGGGCCGGGGACTGGGTGTGCGTCGACATGAAGACGGTCGGGAAGCTGCCGCATCCGGTGACCCTGGCCGCGATCAAGGCGGAGCCGGCGTTCGCCGATCTTGCCCTGGTGCGGCTGTCACGGCTGTCGGTGGCGCCGGTGTCCAAGGCGCACTGGGATCGCATCTGCCGGATGGGCGGATGGGCGCCCTGATCCCGCCCAATCTGATCCCAGCGGGGCTGCGCGCGCTCTGCCGGCTCGACGATATTCCGGACGGCGGCGCCAAGGGGTTCCCGGCCGCCACCCTCGGGTCCGCCGGCCTGTTCGCGGTGCGCAAGGGGGACCGGGCTTTCGTCTACGTCAATGCCTGCCCCCATATCGGCATTTCGCTGGACTGGCTGCCGGACCGCTTCCTCTCGGCGGACGGGCGGCTTATCGTCTGCTCCACGCATGGGGCCGAGTTCCGGATCGCCGACGGCGTCTGCGTGCGCGGCCCATGCCACGGCGATGCCCTGGAAGCCGTGGCGGTCACCATCGACGAAAACCGCAGCGTCATGGTGGCGGAGGAGGCCGGGCTGTAAGTCTACGCTTGGTCTGGGATGGAAATTCAAGAAGGAACACACGGATGTCGGAGCATCACCACGCCCCAGGGCAGGTATTTCCGGTAAAGCCGGCGATTGCCGCCAGCGCCAACGTGGATCGCGCGCGCTATCTGGCCATGACCGAGCGCGCCGCGCATGAGCCCGACGAGTTCTGGGCCGAACAGGCACGGCGCATCGCCTGGATCAAGCCGCCGACGAAGATCAAGAACACCAGTTTCGATGGCGATGTCTCGATCAAATGGTTCGAGGACGGCACGCTGAACGCCTCCGCCTCCTGCCTCGACCGGCATCTGGCGGAGCGCGGCGATCAGGTGGCGATCATCTGGGAAGGCGACGACCCCGGCGTCAGCGAGACAGTCACCTACCGCGACCTGCATGATCGGGTGTGCAGGCTGGCCAACGCGATGAAGGAACTCGGCGTCCGCAAGGGCGACCGGGTGACCATCTATCTGCCGATGGTGGTGGAGGCCGCCGTCGCCATGCTGGCCTCGGCGCGCATCGGCGCCATCCATTCGGTGGTGTTCGGCGGCTTCTCGCCCGACAGCCTGGCCAACCGGTTGCAGGATTGCGGCTCCACCATCCTGATCACCGCCGACGAGGGCCGTCGCGGCGGGCGTCGCGTGCCGCTGAAGGCCAATGCCGACGAGGCGCTGAAATCCTGCCCGGACGTGAAGACGGTGATCGTGGTGAAGGTCACCGGCGGGCACATGGAAATGACCCCGGGCCGCGATCACGACTACGCCGCGCTGACCCGCGCGGCCTCGCCCTACTGCCCGCCCACCGAGATGAGCGCGGAGGACCCGCTGTTCATCCTCTATACCTCCGGCAGCACCGGCAAGCCGAAGGGCGTGCTGCACACCACCGGCGGCTACATGGTCTGGGCCAGCTTCACCCATGAGATCGTGTTCGACTACCAGCCGGGCGAAGTCTTCTGGTGCACCGCCGACGTGGGCTGGGTGACCGGGCACACTTACATTCTGTACGGGCCGCTGGCGAACGGCGCCACCACGCTGATGTTCGAGGGCGTGCCGAACTACCCGGACAGCTCGCGCTTCTGGCGGGTGGTCGACAAGCATCGGGTGAACATCTTCTACACCGCGCCGACCGCGATCCGCGCCTTGATGCGCGATGGAGAGGGGCCGGTGAAAAAGACCTCCCGCGCCTCGCTGCGCATCCTGGGCACCGTCGGCGAGCCGATCAATCCGGAAGCCTGGCTGTGGTACGACCGGGTGGTGGGCGAGCACCGCTGCCCGATCGTCGATACCTGGTGGCAGACCGAGACCGGCGGCATCCTGATCAGCCCGCTGCCCGGCGCCACCGCCCTGAAACCCGGCTCGGCCACGCTGCCGCTGCCCGGGGTGAAGCCGCTGATCGTGGATGCCGAGGGCCACGAGCTGCACGGCGAGGCCGAGGGCAATCTGTGCATTTCCGACGCCTGGCCCGGCATGATGCGCACCGTCTATGGCGATCACGCCCGGTTCGTGCAGACCTATTTTTCGACGTTTCCGGGTCTGTATTTCACCGGCGACGGCGCGCGGCGCGACGAGGACGGCTATTACTGGATCACCGGGCGCGTCGACGACGTGATCAACGTTTCCGGCCACCGCATGGGCACCGCCGAGGTGGAGAGCGCGCTGGTTTCCCACCCGAAGGTCGCCGAGGCCGCGGTGGTGGGTTTCCCGCACGATCTGAAGGGCCAGGGCATCTACGCCTATGTCACCCTGAATGCCGGCGAGGAGCCGAGCGAGGCGCTGCGCCGCGAACTGATCGCGCATGTCCGCCACGAGATCGGGGCGATCGCCTCGCCGGACGCGATCCAGTGGGCGCCGGGCCTTCCGAAGACCCGTTCGGGCAAGATCATGCGCCGCATCCTGCGCAAGATCGCCGCCAACGAAACCGACGGTCTGGGCGATACGTCTACCCTTGCCGATCCGGCGGTGGTGACGGAGCTGATCGAGAACCGCGCGAGGTGATTTTTTATCCGGCGTGATCGGGCGGCCCCACCCGTGTGCGGGTGGGGGATGCTGGTGCGGGCGATGGTGGGGTGGGTTGAGGGTGGCCTAGAGCGGTTTCACGCTGACTGGAAGCGGTGCCAGCGTCGTCACCATGATGTGCGAAGCGTCGGCCATGCGGCTTGGACTGCATGGGCAGAAGCCCTGGAGCAATAAGTTACGATACAGGAACGATAACGCCGCGATCGCGCGTTGCCGCTCAATCGGTTTTTCCGCGCACGATGTGGTGGCGGTGCC
>PKWQ01000136.1 GCA_003133265.1 Acetobacteraceae bacterium | reverse complement strand
CACCCAGATTGTCGCGCGATACCTGGCTGGACGCGCTTGCCCGCGCCGCCGCCTGCGACCAGTTGACGTTCGATGAGACGGAGTGGCCGCGCTTTGCCCGCCAGAGCGCACACACCGTCAAAGTCTGGGGCGATAGCACGGACATCACCTATGGCGATCATGCCGCCATGCTGCTGCTGCGCGATGCCTTCACCCGCGCGATGCAGCGCCGGCAGGCGCAGCTGACCCCAATCTCCGGCGAAAAAATCGATGCGAAACAAGCCGATCAGCTCATCGATGGCTGGTACCGCAGCGTCGAACCCCTGGTGGAAAAATGGCACTTGCCGCTGACCGAGTTCAAGGTTGCCTCGCCCGCCGGTCCGATGCCCTTCAGCATGACGTTCGATGGCGGCTTCGCCGAAAGCACGTTCCACATCAGCACGACGGCGGATGGCGAGACGCGTTTCCGCGAATGGCGGCGCACCGCCTCGCACGCCGCCCTGGCCGATGATCTCGACGGTATCGGCAAGGCGCTTGCCGCTACCGTGCGCGGCGATTGCGACCGTGAGAAACTGCTCGAACTCACGGGATCGGGATTTACGAATATCGCCACTCAAATCAGCCCGTTCCTGATGAAATATGCAGGCAACAACCCCACGGTGCTGGCCGAGCCGGATTTCCAGGCGCGCGCCTACGTTGACACGCTCGATACGCTGGCCGAGCGCATGGCGGCGATGAAGGATTATGCCTCGCCAATTTCTTCTACGATTCCGGCGTCCAGATCTATCAGACGCAGAAGAGTCACGAAGATGTTGCCTTTGCCTTCGCTGCCTCGGGCGTGCTGGGGCTGGAACGCTATTTCGACGCCGACAGCCGCAATTCCTCCTGGTGGGAAACCGGCGCCCAGATCTTCGGCTCGGGAGTGATGCAGGGCATCGGTATCAAGGGCGCGATCGAGCCTCTGGGAGAGGGGCTGGCGCTGTGGCGCGGCAGCCGTCTGGCCGCGCGCATGATGCGCGGCGAGATCGCCGCCATGGAAACCCTCTCCGAGCGGGAGCGTTTCGATCTGGGCCTTTTCTCGATGCGTGAACAACAAAGATTGGCCAAGGGCGGCGCCGTCAGCCAGTCGCGCCTCGGCACCGCCAACATGATCCGCATCCTCTCCGGCGAGTTGCCGGCGGCGGAGATGGATGCGCTCGCGCTCGAACTGCAGCAGGAAGCCCAGGCACTGGAAGAGGTTGCCGGGATGGAACCCGCGCCTGGGGCGAAGCCGGCCGTGGTTGCCGACGCCGAGAAGCAAGCCGACTTTGCCGGCCTGACTGACCAGGAGCATGTCACCAACACGCAGGATGTTGCCGAAAGCGAGGCCAAGGCGCCTCGGCCGGAACCGGCGGCACCCGCCGCCGAGAACACTCCGGTCCCCGCCCCAACCGTCACCAAGACCGACGGCAAGCCATTTCCCATCGAAGCCAATCTGCCGGAACGGCCCGGCGCCTGGAACATGACGCTGATCGGCAAGGACGGCCAACCCTACAACGTTACTTTCGACATCGGGGGCTTTCTCGATTCCGGCTCCTTCCAGCATGTCTATGAACTCTCCGGCTCGCCCACGGGCCTGCCCACCGAGCTTGCCGAAGTGCTGCGCGGCAAGCGGCTGGTGCTCAAGATTCTCCGCAGTACCGTCAGGGAGGGTGATGGGGATTTAGCGCCTCTGCTGCCGCAGACGATGACACGCCAGAAACAGTCCTGGGATTTGCTGAACCGGGGCGGCAAGCAGGTGGTGCCGCACGCTCCCTTCCAGGTGTTCGAGAATGAAGGCTTCATGGTACAGGAGTTCCTGGAATTCCAGGACGGAAAGCTGGACCGGCTGAAACCGGAATTGCGCACCGACCCGCGCGCTTTGCCGCGGAGACACCGAAGGCCAAGCGCGTCGCCATCCTCAAGCTTGCCAAGCAGCTGGGCGGGAACGATCTCGATCTGATGGATTTCAACTACGGCAACATCTATCTTGAACTGGAAGGGAACGATTGGGTTGCCGAGATCCTCGATCCAGATTTTATCGTTAAATTTGGCGCGGAGCGCACCGCAGGGAATGCGGGGTATCTCGAGTATTTCGAAAGCAACGAGACGAAGATGAACTCGCGCATGGCCGCTCCCACGCCGCGCACCGCGCTCGAAGCGCAGATGCTCCGCCTCGAACAAAAAGGCTGGCTGGATTTCGACTATCAGCTTCGTACCTATCGCGATGGGGGGTATCTCAAGGTCGAGGACGCTCAGGCTGCATTGCCCGCGGACTGGCCTTACCTGCCCGGCGGCACCCGTACGCCGGCCCCGCCCCTGGTCAAGCCAAATAGCGCCCCAAAGCCACCGCTGTTGAGCAGCTTCGATGTGAAGCAAGGTTTAGCATGCCTGCGTGCCGTCCAGGCCGAACGGATAGAGGCCTACAAAGTCCCATCGCCCTGACTTGTCACTGAACCGTCGAGGCAGTCTGCACTTGTCGCTGCTTGCCAGCGATCACCCGGTCAGGAGCAAATCAAGATGGCATCCTGTCCCCGATTTGAATCTGCAGGCGAAGAAGCGCGTTATCGGCGTATCCCGAATTCCCAATGCCCAGTTGCATCGCACCCGGCACGCCAATCCAGAACAGAACTGGGTACGAACTCACCGGCAGGCGGCAGGTCGCCGGTAGAGGC
>PKWQ01000135.1 GCA_003133265.1 Acetobacteraceae bacterium | reverse complement strand
AGCTGCGCGTGCAGATGCGCGCGGAGATCAAGGAACTGCACCACCGGCTGAAGACCACCACGATCTACGTCACGCACGACCAGATCGAGGCGATGACCATGGCCGACAAGATCGTGGTCATGCATGGCGGCGACGTGGAACAGATCGGCGCGCCGCTGGAGCTGTACGACCGGCCCGCCAATCTGTTCGTGGCCGGCTTCATCGGCTCGCCGGCGATGAACATGCTGCACGGCCGCGTGCAAGGCGGTCAGTTTCACAGCAACGACGGTGTTGTCCTGACGCTGCCGGCCAATTCCGGCGGCACGGAAGGCGCCGAGGTGGTCTACGGCATCCGCCCCGAGCATTTCCAACTGAGCGCGAACGGTGGCATCGCCATGCAGGTGAGGGTCATCGAGCCCACGGGGTCGGAAACCCTGGTGATGGGCAAGATCGGCGAAACCCCAGTTATCTGCGCCTTCCGCGAGCGTGTCTCGGCACAACCGGAGGAAAGCATCTACGTCGCACCGGCCCCCGCACTGGTGCATCTGTTCGACGCGAAGACCGGACAGCGGCTTAATCACTGACGACCACAAGTCGCGGGTAGCGGTGGCCCACGACAACAAAGGACGGACAGGAACCATGGACAGCATCACACGGCGTGACAGTTTGGCTATCGGCGCGGGCGCCCTCGCCACCGCCGGCATTGGCGGACGCACGGCGCAGGCCGCCATCCCCGTCGCGGACGTCGCTCCGCCGAAACAACCGATCGAGGCAGGCGCCAGTCTGCGCGTTCTGCGCCCAAGCAAGTTCGTCGACCCCGACGAGGTGGTGTTCCGCGCCAACACGCAGAAATTCACCGCCGCCACCGGCGTGCCGGTGCGGGTCGACTTCGTCGGCTGGGAGGATCTGCGACCGCAGACAGCGGTGACCGCGAACACCGGCGCCGGACCGGACATCGTCGTCGGCTGGCCGAACGATCCGCACCTCTACTACGAGAAGCTGCTGGATATGTCGGAGCTCGCCAACTATCTCGGCAAGAAATATGGCGGCTGGTATTTCCTGGCGGAGAAATACGGCAAGCGCTGGAAGACCAACGACTGGATCGCCATCCCGATGGGCGGCACCACCGGCCCGTGCGTCTATCGCGAATCCTGGGTGCATGAAGCCGGTTTCGACAAGATCCCGAACGATCTCGGCCAGTTCCTCAAGCTGTGCCAAAACCTGAAGAAGAACGGCCATCCGGTCGGCTTCGCGCTCGGCAACGCGGTCGGCGACGCCAACGGCTACTGCAACTGGCTGCTGTGGGCGCACAACAGTTTCATGATCGATGAGAAGGGTCAGGTCGCGATCAATCGGAAGGAAACGATCGAGGCACTGAAATACGCCAAGGCGCTGTACGAGACCTTCATCCCGGGCACGATGTCCTGGGGCGACCCGTCCAACAACAAGGCGTATGTCGCCGAGGAAATCTCGCTGACGCAGAACGGCGTCTCCATCTACTACCAGGTCAAGAACGACCCGAAGAGCGCGCATATCGCCGCGGATACAAACCACGCGCCGATGCCCTTCGGTCTGGCGGGCAAAGATCCGTCGTCCGCGCTGGTCCTCAATGCCATGGTGTTCAAGCACACCAAATTCCCGAATGCCGCCAAGGAATATCTGCGCTTCATGATGGAAGCCGAGCAGTACGACCCCTGGCTGACCCAGTGCCTGGGCTACTGGGCGCAGCCGTTGAAGGCATACGCGAAGTCGGCCGTTTGGACGATGGACCCGAAGATCGCGGTCTACTCCGACGGTTGCGGGCACGAGTACTGGGAAGGCTACAAGGGCCCGATCAATGCCGCCGCCGGTGCGGTCAGCGCGAACTACGTCAACGTCCACATGTTCGCAGCCGTTTCCGCCGGCCAGGCCACGCCCGAGGAAGCGATGAAGGAAGCCGAGCGTCAGGCCAAGCGCTACTACAAGGCCTGACGCGTATCGCGCGGCAGCCGCACAGGGGACAGGAATGGACGCGTCGGTATGGACTTTCAAGCGGCCGAAGCAGAACGCTCTGGTGCGTCTGCTCGACCACAAGCCATTCCTGACCTTTCTGTGCATGCTGCCCGCCGGCCTGCTGCTGCTGCTGTTCCTGACCTACCCGCTCGGCCTCGGCTTCTGGCTGTCCTTCACCGATACGCAGATCGGTCAGGCCGGCGAGTGGGTAGGACTGGAAAATTTCGACTCGATCCTGCACGACCGCGTCTTCATCAACACAGTCTGGAACACGATGTTCTATACGGTGGTCGCCACCGTAGGAAAATTCGCGCTCGGTCTGTGGCTGGCGCTGCTGTTGAATGAGAACCTCCCGTTCAAGTCGCTGCTGCGCGCGATCATCCTGTTGCCCTTCATCGTGCCCACCGTTCTGTCGGCGATCGCGTTCTGGTTCCTGTATGATCCGCAGTTCTCCATCATCTCCTATCTGCTGGTCGACGTGCTGCACCTCCGCACGACCTATATTGACTTTCTCGGCACGCCATGGCCCGCGCGCTGGTCGCTGATCGCGGCCAATATCTGGCGCGGCATCCCCTTCGTCGCCATCACCCTGCTGGCGGGCCTGCAAACCATCTCGCCGTCGTTGTACGAGGCGGCTCTGCTCGACGGCTCCAGCGGCTGGCAGCGGTTTCGTTTCATCACCTTCCCGCTGCTGATGCCGATCCTGGCGATAGTGCTGACCTTCTCGGTGCTGTTCACCTTCACCGATTTCCAGCTGGTCTACGCCATCACCCGCGGGGGACCGATCGACAGCACGCATCTGATGGCGACGCTGGCGTTCCAGCGCGGCATTCCCGGCGGTCAGCTCGGCGAGGGGGCGGCGATCGCCGTCTCCATGATCCCATTCCTGATCTTCGCCACGTTGTTCAGCTACTTCGCGCTCGCCCGGCGCAAATGGCAGCAGGGAGAGAGCAATGACTGAGACCGCAGACGCCGGCCTGGCGGACGCAGTTACCGAGCGCGACGTTCCCACCCGGCTGTCATGGGAAAGCCGCTCGCGGCGCGTGGTGACGATCTACGTTCCGCTGATCTGCTTCCTGATCATCCTGCTGTTCCCGTTCTACTGGATGGGCATCACCGCGTTCAAACCCGATGCGGAGCTGCTGGACTACAAGCACAACAACCCGTTCTTTATCCAGCACGTCACGCTCGCCAACATCCGCAAGCTGCTGTTCGAGACCGAGTATCCGCGCTGGCTGATGACCACGATGGGGGTCGCGGTTGGCGCCACCGTGCTGTCGCTGTTCTCCAGCGTGCTTGCCGCCTACGCGATCCAGCGGCTGCGCTTCCGCGGCTCCACCACCGTGGGCCTGCTGATCTATCTGGCCTATCTGGTGCCGCCGTCGATCCTGTTCATTCCGCTGGCGACGATGGTCTTCCAGTTGGGTCTGTTCGACTCGCCATTCGCGCTGGTGCTGACCTACCCGACCTTTCTGATCCCGTTCTGCACCTGGCTGCTGATCGGCTATTTCAAGTCGATCCCGTACGAGCTGGAAGAATGCGCGCTGATCGACGGCGCGACACGATTGCAGATCCTGCGCCGGATCACGCTGCCGCTGGCGGTGCCCGGCCTGATCTCGGCCGGCATCTTCGCCTTCACATTGTCGTGGAACGAGTTCATCTACGCGCTCGCTTTCATCCAATCGTCCGAGAACAAGACGGTGCCGGTGGCGATCCTGACCGAGCTGGTGACCGGCGACGTCTATCAATGGGGCGCGCTGATGGCCGGGTCGCTGCTCGGTTCGTTGCCGGTCGCGATCTTCTATTCGTTTTTCGTCGAATACTATGTCTCCAGCCTGACCGGCGCGGTGAAAGAGTAGGGATCGCCGCGTGCCGGCGCGATCCGCGAAGGGAGCAAACATGAAAATCGCCACAGTCGAAACCATGCAGGCAGATGCCGGCTGGCGCATCTTCTCGTTCCTGAAGATCACCACCAACGACGGCATCGTCGGCTGGTCCGAATACAACGAAAGTTTCGGCAGCGCCGGCCTATCGGACATCATCCGCGAGCTCACGCCGCTGATCGTCGGCAAGGACCCGCGCCGGTTCGAGCAGATTGTCTCCACCCTGCACGTGCTCACGCGCCAGACGCGCGGCGGGCTCAATCAGCAGGCGATCGCCGCGATCGAGAACGCGCTGCTCGACATCACCGGCAAGGCGTATGGAGTGCCGGTCTATGCGCTGTTCGGCGGCCCGGTGCGCGAACGCATCCCGGTCTACTGGTCGCATTTCGGCACGTACCGCGTGCGCAACGCGGCAATGATGGGCGTGCCGCCGATCAACAACTACGACGACCTCGCCCGCCATGCCCAGGATGTGCAGAAACGCGGCTTCCGTGGCCTGAAGACCAACATCATGCCGACCGCCGGCGATAAGCTGTCGTCCTACACCCCCGGCTTCGGACGCACGCCGGGCTGGCCGGAACTGAACTGGGACAACAAGACCCTGCATGACGCGGCGGCGCAGCTCGGCGCGATCCGGGCTGCCGTAGGCAGCGAGATGAACATCCATCTCGACATCAACTTCAATTTCAAGACCGAGGGCTTCAAGCGGGTCGCCGATACCATCGCGCCGTTCAACCTGACATGGCTGGAGATCGACAGCCACGATCCCGCATCGCTCGCCTGGATACGCAGCAACGCCCCCTGCCCCATCGCCTCCTGCGAGACGCTGCACGGGCGGCGGGAATTCCGGCCCTATCTGGAAGCCTACGCCTGCGACGTGCCGATCGTCGACGTGATCTGGAACGGCCTTGCGGAGTCGCTGAAGATCGCCTCTATGGCCGAAACCTATGAGGTGAATGTCGCGCCGCACAATTTCTACGGCCATCTGTGCAGCGTCATTTCCGCGAACTTCTCCGCCATCGTGCCGAACTTCCGGGTGATGGAAATCGACATGGACAGCATCCCCTGGCGCGACGAGTTCGTGACCTCGGTGCCCGTGGTGGAAAATGGGGAGTTCCTGCTGCCGACCGGGCCGGGTTGGGGCATCGACATCAACGAGAAAGCCGTTCGGGCGCATCCGCCGAAGAGCTAGACCAGCATCACGTCATCAAGGAGATACGCAATGGCGAAATTCAAGATCGTTACGCCCGCAGGGGCCAGCTTCACCGTCGCCGGTGGTGGCTACGACTATGAGATGGAGGCACTGGACGGGCTCGACGCCGAGATCGTCGAGGCGCCGATGGACGAGGCCGGCTTCATCGCCGTGGCGAAGGACGCCGATGCGATCTATGCCAAGGGCATTCCGATCAGCAAGAAGATCATCGACAGCCTACAAAAGTGCCGCGTCATCTCGCTCGGCAGCGTCGGCGTGGACAGCGTCGACGTCGCCGCCGCGACCGCGCGCGGCATACCCGTGACCAATTGCCCCGACACCTTCATCGAGGAAGTGGCGGATCACGCGATGACCCTGCTGCTGGCCAGCCATCGGCGCGTCATCGAGCAGGACCAGATCGTGCGCGAGGGCCGCTGGCGCGAGGGCCGTCCGGCTTTGCTGAAGATCCCCCGGCTGATGGGCCAGACGCTCGGTTTCATCGCCTTCGGCCACGTCGCCCGCGCGGTGGCGATGCGCGCCAAGGGCTTCGGCCTGCGCCTGATCGCCTATGACCCGTTCATCGAGGAACTGGTCATGCCGCAATACGGCGTGCTGCCGGCGACCCTGGAGGAAGTTCTGTCGCAGTCCGATTTCATCTCCATGCACGCTCCGGCAACGCCGGAAGCGCAGGGCCTGCTGAAGGAAAAGCACTTCCGGCAGATGAAGCCGACGGCGGTGTTCATCAACACCGGCCGTGGCCCGACCGTGGACGAGCCGTCGCTGATCAAGGCGTTGCAGGAGAACTGGATCGCGCATGCCGGCCTGGACGTGCTGGAGCAGGAACCGCCGGGACACAACAACCCGCTGCTGAAGATGGGCAACGTCACGTTGTCGGCGCACACCGCATCCGCCTCCGCCCGTTTCGATCCGGCGCGCAAGCGGCGCGTCGGGCAGGAACTGGCGCTGTCGGTGCAAGGCAAATGGCCGATGAGTTGCGTCAACCCGTCGGTGCTGGCGAAGTCCAACCTGCGCCGCTGGCAGCCGGTATCGATGGAGCGCGGCCCGAACAGCTAACCGGGAAAGGGGGCTGCTAGCGCAGCAGCCCCCGCACCGCGTCGATGATGCGCGCCTGGGACGGGATCACCGCCTGCTCCAGCGCGTCGTTGTAGGGCATCGGCACGTCCAGCGCGCCGACGCGCTTGACCGGCGCATCCAGCCAGTCGAACGCCTGCTCGTTGACCATCGCCGCAATCTCGGCGCCGAAGCCGCCGGTGACCGCCGCCTCATGCACCACCACCATGCGGTTGGTCTTGCGCACGCTCTCCAGGATCGTTGCGGTGTCCAGCGGCCGCAGCGTGCGCGGATCGATCACCTCGACGCTGATCCCGTCGCGCGCCAGCACCTGCGCTGCACTCAATGAGCGCGAGACCATGTTCTGGGTGGCGACGATGGTGACATCCGTCCCCTTCCGTTTCACATCGGCCACACCGATCGGAATCGCGTAGGGCTGCTCCGGCACCGGCCCGGTTTGGCCGAGATAGAGCATTTTGTGCTCGATGAAGATCACCGGGTTGTCGTCGCGGATGGAGGCGGTCAGCAGGCCCTTGGCGTCGTACGGCGTGGACGGCGCGACCACCACCAGGCCGGGGATGTGCGCGAACCAGGCTTCCAGGCTCTGGCTGTGCTGCGCCGCCATGCGGATGCCGCCGCCTTGCGGGCCACGGATCACCACCGGCACCGTCGCGACGCCGCCGTTCATATAGCGGAACTTGGCCGCCTGATTGACGATCATGTCCATCATCAGGGTGATGAAGTCGAAGATCTGCACCTCCACCACCGGCCGCATGCCGGCGATCGCGGCGCCGACGCCGGCACCGCAGAAGCTCGGCTCGGTGATCGGCGTGTCGCGCACGCGCTCGCCGCCGAACTGCTCGAACAGCCCCTTGCTCACCTGGAAGATGCCGCCGGTGGCGCCGACGTCCTCGCCCATCAGGAACACATTGGGATCGCGCTCCATCTCCTGGCGCAGCGCCTCGTTCAGCGCAGCGGTGTAGGTCAGTTCACGGGTGCCCTTGTCCGCCGGCTCGCGGTGGATGATGTGCGGCGCATAGACCGCGTTCATCATCGTCTCAACCGTCGGCTCCGGCCCCGCCTCGCCAAAGGCGACGGCGGCCTCGATCTCCGCCTCCACCTTCTCCTTGATCCGCGCGGCAGCGGCAGCGCCGTCCGGCAGTTCGACGATCATCCGCCGCTCCATCAGCAGCAGCGGGTCGCGCGCCTTCCACGCCGCCATGTCCGCATCGCTGCGCGGCTCGCGCAGGTTGGCGCGCATGCTGTGCTGCCCCCAGCGCCAGGTCATCGCCTCGACCAGGCTGGGCCCCTTCCCGGCGCGGGCACGCTCCACCGCCTCGCCCACCACCGCATAGACCTCGATCGCGTCGTTGCCGTCGATGGTGCGGCCGGGCACGCCGTAGCCGGCGGCACGGACCGAGATCTGCTCGACCGAGGTCGTGTCCCGATAGCAGGTGGTCAGCGCATACTGGTTGTTCTCGCAGACGAAGATCATCGGCAGCTTCCAGACCGACGCCAGATTCATGCACTCATGGAACAACCCCTGGTTGGAGGCGCCGTCACCGAAGAACGCCACCACCACGTTGCCGGTGCCGCGCAGCTTTTCGGCCAACGCCGCCCCGGTGCCAAGCGGCATGGTGGCGCCGACGATCCCGTTGGCGCCNNCCGGTGTCCTTGCCCATCAGCTCGGCCATCATCAGGTCGAGCCGCGCGCCCTTGGCGATGCAGTGACCGTGGCCGCGATGGTTGCTGCCAACGTAATCCGTGTCGGTCAGATTGAGGCAGACGCCGGCGGCGACCGCTTCCTCGCCGACATAGCTGTGTGCGGTGCCCTTCACCGCCCCGGCCGCGAACAGCTCCGCCGTTCGCTCGTCGAAGCGTCGCATCCGCACCATTCTCTCGTACAGCTTTGTCAGGATCTCCGGCTCGACGCGCAGGTTGCGCCCGGCCATCTCGTTCACTGCCGCTTCACTCATGTTACAGCGCTCCCTCCCATCCCGGATGCCGCCGTGGATTGCCTGACGTTAGGCTGGTGATTTCAAGTGAGTCAAACCCGCCGCCCCGCACCGGTTCGTTGACACGTTTCCGCCGATCCGCCACCGTCCCGGCATGACAAAAACCACGTTCGATCTGACAGGGCGCCTTGCCCTGGTTACCGGCAGTTCGCGCGGGCTGGGCGCCGCGATCGCGCTGGGCCTGGCCCAGGCCGGCGCGCGCGTACTGCTGCATGGGCGCGATCTGGCGGTGCTGGCGGCCCGTGCCGAAGCCTTTGCCGCCGCCGGAACGCCGGCCGCCGGCACCATCGGCTTCGACGTCACCGACGAGCCGGCGGTGCTGCGCGCCTTCGCCGGGATCGCCGCCGAGCACGGCCCCCTGGACATCCTGGTCAACAACGCCGGCATCATCCCGCGCAAGCCGTTGCTGGAAACCACCGACGCCGACTGGCAGAGCGTGATCGACGCCAACCTGACCGCCTATTTCCGGCTGTCGCGGGAAGCGGCGCGGATGATGGTGCCCGCCAAGCACGGGCGGATCATCATGGTGTCCTCGATCATGGGCCAGGTCGCGCGCCCAACCATCCCCGGCTACATCACCGCCAAGGCCGGGCTGTTCGGCATGACCCGCGCGCTGGCGGTGGAACTTGCCCCGCACAACATCACCGTGAACGCCCTCGCCCCCGGCTTCTTCCCCACGGATGCAACCGAGGCGCTGCACAACGACGCGGCGTTCAACACCTGGATCGCCGGACGTGCGCCGCTGGCGCGCTGGGGCGTCCCCGAAGAACTCGCCGGCCCCGCGGTGTTCCTGGCCTCGGACGCCGCATCCTTCGTCACCGGCCATGTGCTGATGGTCGATGGCGGCCTGACCGCCGCGATGTAGCGACGCCGGGGGCGTTCGCGCCCGGCACGTTCTGGCTGTCGCCTCAGCCGCCGAACGCCACCAGCAGGCTGTAGCCCGGATAAGTATCGACATGCGCGGCGCCCTGCTCGGCCGGCTCATGGGCGCGGAACGGTGGGCGCAGCCGGTCGAGGGCGCCCTGTTCCTGCGCCTCCACCACCAGCACCAGTTCGACGCCGCGATCGGCTCCGCCGCGCAACGCCACCTCGGTGGTCGGCCGCGCGCTCGCCGCGGCCACGCCCTCCCAGACATGGGCGGCCACGATGCCGGGCAGGCGCATGATCGGCGGCAGCACTGTCTCGCACAGCCAGGCACGCAGCCGGGCCTCTTCGCCGGGTGTGGGCGAAAGATGCCAGAACGATGCCGCGCCGCCGATCCCCTCGCCCAGGCTCGCGACAACGCTGCAGATGCCGCGCTGCATGTTCCTGAATGCAGGCATCATCCGCCTTGTCCACGGCGTCGGCTCGTCCAGCAGCCGCACATAGGTCTCCGAGCGCAGCACATCCAGCGTGTCCGCCTCGTAGAACGCCGCGTAGCGCGGCGCCCCGTCAGCTACCGCCCGATAGCGCCGCGCACGGTTGATGCCGGGTATGCCGACCCGTTCCAGCGCATGCTGGCGCAGGTACCATTCGTTGAACTCGTCCTCCAGCGCCGGATCGGCATCGTTCCAGACACACAGGATCGCGGAACCTTGAAGCGGCATGACGGTCTCCTCAGGGAAGGATACGCGCGGCGCGGTAGGTATCCAGGTGGCGGTAGAACATCGTCTCGGTATCGTCCAGATCGTTGAACCCGGCGAGCCGCGCCCGGTTCATCGACATGAACACGTCGCGGTCCAGCCCGAGCGCGAAATCGAGGAAGTCCCAGCGCGCGATGTTGTCCATCGGCTGGGCGATCAGCCCATGGCGGGCGACGATGCGCTGCCAGACCGGCTCCTTGTCCGCCATCCAGCGCGCCATCTGCATCGGGCGTACCGTGCCGCAGTTGAGACCGAAATATCTGGCGAGCCGCGGCCACAGGCGCGAATAGCGGAACACGTCGCCATTGGTGACGTTGAACGCCTGATTGGCGGCGCGCGGGTCGGTGAACATCCAACGGATGGAACGCGCGAGCTGGGTCGCATCCGTCAGTTCCATCAGCGTGTCATAGGCGCCGGCACGGCCGGGAAAGTCGAAATCCGTGTTCAGCTCCTTGCAGATCGCGGCATAGACGCCGAGCGTGGAGATCAGGTTGCGCGACCGGTCAGGAGCGAAATCGACGACGAAACTCGGGCGGCTCGCCGACCAGGTCCAGGCCTTGCCTTGTTGACGGGCGACGATCATGTCCTGCTGGTCGTAGTAGAAATTCGGCGGCAGATGGCGCGCATCGTCCTCCAGCGCCGGGGTACGGAACTTGCCGATATGCATGCCATACCACTTCGCGCCCTCGACCAGATGCACGTGCTTCAGTGCCGGCGTGTCCACCGCCTCCAGCACGTTGGCCAGCAACACCACATTGCCCGGCACGTCTTCCACGCCACCCTCGCCGAACGGCGCGCGGGAGGCATAGGCCATGTGCGTCACCGCCCCCGACGCGGCCACGGCCGCACGGACGGAAGCGACGTCGGTCAGGTCGGTCGATATGTAGCGGATATTCGCCGGCCAGGGCTCAGCGGGCGGGTTGCGGCAGAGCCCGACGACCTGCCAGCCCGGCGTCGCTCCCAGCAATTCCACCAGCCGCATCGCGGCGGCCCCGGTGGCGCCGGCGATCAGCGCGATATTCTCAGCCATTCGGAACGTTCTCCCTGGGCTTTCGCCCGGCGCCGATGCGTCAAAGCTTCTTGAGCGGCTCCACGCCATCGGGCAGCGGCACGCGGTCGACATTCAGCACCATGGAGACGATCGTGTAGTAGCCCATCGCGCCGATCAGATCGATCACGCCCTGCTCTCCGAACTTGGCCTTCATGGCATTGAACTTGGCGTCTGAAACCTCTTTGGTCCGCAGCAGTTCGTTGCCGAACTCCCACACGATGGTCTCTTCCTCGTCCATCTTCGCCGGCCGCTTGCCCTCGGCGATGGCGTCGCAGATCCGGCCATCGAGGCCAGCCTTCAGCGCCAGCAGCCGGTGCGCGTACCACTCGAACTGCGCGTTCCACTGCCGCGCCACCAGCAGAATCGCCAGTTCGTTCAGCCGCTGATGCAGGCAGGTGTTGAAGCGCACATACGCCCCGACACGCTGCACCTTGTCCGCGAGGTCCGGGCTGCGCAGCAGCGCCTTGAACGGCCCGCGCATCCCCCCGCGCGGCCCGGCCAGGATCGCCTCGGCAGCGGTGCGCTGCTCCGGCGTCATTTCCTCCAGCGTCTGGTTCGAAAAACGTTCCTGGCTCATCGCTCTGGTTCCCTGTGTTTTCTCGTCGCTACGCGCATCCTGTGTCAGCCGAGCCCGGCGATCAATCCGCCGTCGACGACGATCTCGGTGCCGGTGATGTAGCCAGCCTCGTCGGAGGCAAGGAACAGCACGGCGTGCGCCACGTCCCAGCCGGTGCCCATCTTGCCCATCGGCACCTGCGCGTTGCGCGAGGCGATCAGCGCCGCGGCGTCGTTGCCGGCGAGCTGGCGCGCCAGCCGGTATTCCACCAGCGGCGTGTGCATCAGGCCGGGCAGCACCGTGTTGCAGCGGATGTTCTTCTTGGCGAAATCGCCGGCGACCGCGCGAGAGAACTGCACCACCGCCGCCTTGGACGCGCTATAGCCGATGTGGGTGCGCCCGCCGCGCGAATTGCGCACGCCGGCGACGGAGGAGATGTTGACGATCGCGCCCTTGCCCTGCGCCTCCATCACCGGGATGGCATATTTGCAGCCCAGGAAGGCGGTCTTCAGGTTGAAGTCGATCTGCCGGTCGAACACCTCTTCCGGCATGCTGACCACGTCGCCCGGCTCCGATCCGCCGACATTGTTCACCAGGATGTCGATGCGCTTGAAACGGTTCAGGCACGCCTGCACCATCTCCTCCACGTCAGCCGCCAGCAGCATGTTGCAACTATGCGTGGCGCACGCGCCGCCCTCGCCCTCGATGATCTTGCGGGTCTCCTCGACCGCGTCCTGGTTGATGTCGACCAGGAACACCGCCGCGCCCTGGCGCGCCATCAGCGTCGCCGTCGCCTTGCCGTTGCCCCAGCCCGGACCGACCGAACCGGCCCCCGTGACGATCGCGACCTTGCCGGTCAGATCCAACATCGCCGTTTCTCCCTCATGGTGAATTGGCC
This sequence comes from Acetobacteraceae bacterium, assembly GCA_003133265.1. Taxonomy (GTDB): domain Bacteria; phylum Pseudomonadota; class Alphaproteobacteria; order Acetobacterales; family Acetobacteraceae; genus PALSA-911. The sequence continues at coordinate 18,102 of PKWQ01000135.1, read as the reverse complement.
GGAAGTTTAAGGCGGAAACCCGGTGGCCGAGAAGCCTCGGGCAGCCATGCGCGAATTGGGCCGCCGCCTCTACCCTCCCGGTCGCACCATCCGGCACAGCCGGCGCGTCATGCTTCGCACGAAACCGGCCGCGCCGCCCGGCGCCAGATAGAGCACGGCGATCAGGAGAATACCGTAGACCGCGCCCGGCGCCGCCTTGGAAAGCTGGTCGGCCACGTTGGGCACGAACTGGATGAACAACGCCCCGTAGATCGCGCCGGGAATGGACGCAACGCCGCCCACCACCAGGCCGACGAACAGGAAGATCGACAGGAACACCGAGAAACTGTCGGGCGCGACGAACTGCACCGCGATGGCGCCGAGCGACCCGGCGATGCCGGTGAACATGGCGCTGACCGCGAAGGTGCGGGTCTTCAGCATGGCGATGTCGATGCCCATCGCCTCGGCCGCCACCGCGTGGTCGCGGATCGCCATCATCGCCCGGCCGATGCGCCCGCGCAGCAGGTTCCAGGCGAGCAGGAACATCACGCAGCCCACCGCCAACGTGAACAGATACAGCCATTGGTCGGCGTCGATTGGCAGGTCGAACGGTGGATCGGGCTTGGAGATCACGATCCCCTGCACGCCGCCGGTATAGTCCTCGATCAGCTTGTGCTTCAGCACCTGCGGGGTGGCGACGGCGAGGGCGAAGGTGGTCAGCGCCAGATACAGCCCGCCCAGCCGCAGCGCCGGCAGGCCGATCAGGAACCCCACGCCAGCGCAGACCACCGCCGAGAACGGCAGCGTCGCCCAGTACGGCATGTCGTAGCGGTCCATCAGAATCGCGGTGGTATAGGCGCCGATGGCATAGAACGCACCATGGCCGAGCGAGATCTGGCCGTTGAAGCCGGTGACGATGGTCAGTCCCAGGATGGCGATGGCGTAGACCACCACCAGGGTCAGCTGGAACAGGTGATAATCAGAGAACAGGAACGCGGCCGCCACGGCAGCGCCGAGCACGGAAGCGACCGCCGCCCCGCGTCCGGCGGTAAGTGCGCCTGTCCCGGCTGCGTTGCTGCCGCTCATGCGCCTACACCCTGCTCTGCACGGCTTTGCCGAGAAGTCCGGACGGCTTGACCACCAGCACCGCGACGATGATCACCAGCGCCAGCGTCAGCTTCAACTCAGTGCCCACCAGGTACGCGCCGCCGAGATTCTCGATCACGCCGACGGCGAAGCCGCCCAGTACCGCGCCCAGCGGATTGCCGATCCCACCCAGCAGCGCGCCGGCGAAGGAATAGAGCAGGATGCCCGCCATCATGTTGGGATCGAGGAACACGATGGGGGCGACCATGCAGCCGGCGATCGCACCGATGCCGGCGGCCAGCCCCCAGCCGAGTGCGAGCATCCAGCCGACGCGGATGCCGACAAGGCGCGCGGAGGCCGGGTTGTAGGCGGCGGCACGCATCGCCAGCCCGAGGCGGGTGTGGCGGAAGAACAGATAGACGCTCAGCAGCACCACCAGCGTGACCGCCGTGGACCCCAGCTCATGGCCTGAGACATAGCCCCCGAGCAGCGGCTTGCTGGTCTCGAACGGCGAGGGAAAGGTCTTGATCGTGTAGCCGAAAATCCAGCCGCTGATCGAGCTGAAGATCAGCAGCAGCCCGATGAAAACGCCCACCGAAGACAGTATCGGCGCGTTCGCCATCGGGCGCATCAACACGCGCTCGATCAGCACGCCCATGACGAACGAGATGACGAACGTCGCGGCGAAGGCCACCCAGTACGACAGGCCGGCCTGGATCAGCGTCAGCGCGATATAGGTGGAGAACGTCGCCATCTCGCCCTGGGCGAAGTTCACGTGATGCGTCGCCTGATAGATCATCACCAGCGCCAGCGCGACCGAGGCGTAGATGCCCCCGGTGGCGATGCCGGACAGAATCTGATGGATAAGACCGTCCATGGTGCCTGCTCCCGCGCTAATAGCCGAGATAGGATCGGCGGATGGACTCATCCTTGCGGATCTCCGCTGCGGGTCCGGAGAAGACGATGCGTCCGGTTTCCAGCAGGTAGGCACGATCGGCGATCTGCAGCGCCAGGCTCGCATTCTGCTCGACCAGCAGGATGCCGACCCCCTCCTCGCGGTTGATGCGCCGCATGATCGCGAAAATCTCCTTCACGATCAGCGGCGCGAGCCCGAAGGAGGGTTCGTCCAGCAGCAGCAGCCGGGGCTTCAGCAGCAGGGCGCGGGCGATCGCCAGCATCTGCTGCTCGCCGCCCGACAATGTGCCGGCCTGCTGGCGGATACGCTCCCGCAGCTTGGGGAAATAGCCGAAGACCCGTTCCCGGGCGGCGTCCACCTGTCTGTCGCGGCGCGTGTAGGCGCCGAGGCGGAGATTCTCCTCCACCGTCAGTTCCAGGAACGTGCCGCGCCCGTCCGGCACATGCGCCACGCCGAGGCGCGCGATGTCCTCGGTGGCGCGTCCGTCGATGCGCGCCCCGCCGAGATGGACCTCGCCCTGGGTCCGCACCATGCCGCAGACCGCGCGGAGCGTGGTGGTCTTGCCCGCGCCGTTGGCGCCGAGCAGCGCGGTAATGCCGCCTTCGTCGACGACGAAGTCGATGCCGTGCAGCACCCGGATGTCGCCATATGCGGCGTGCAGGCCCTTAGCCTCAAGCAGCGCCGGCATCGTCGCTCTCCCCGAGATAGGCGCGGATCACTTCCGGCTCGTTGCGCACGTCATCGGGTGTGCCGTCGGCGATCTTGATGCCGAATTCCAGCGCCACGACCTTGTCGGACACGCGCATCACCAGATTCATGTGATGCTCGACCAGCAGGATGCTGAGGTCGAAATGCTCGCGGATGCGATGCAGCAGGCCTTCGAGTTCGTCCACCTCGCCATGGTTCAGTCCGCCCGCCGGCTCGTCCAGCAGCAGCAGCTTGGGCCGGCCGATCAGCGCGCGGGCCAATTCCACCCGCTTCTGCCAGCCGAACGGCAGACCACCGGCCGGCGTGTCGGCGACCCTGGTCAGGTCCAGCAGGTCCAGCAGTTCGCGCATCCTCGCTTCCGCGTCCCGCCCCTCGGCGCGCACGAACGGCAGGCGCAACGCATTGGCGACGAAGCCGGAGCGGCCAAGATGATGCGCGCCGACCAGGACGTTGTCGCGCACGCTGAGGGTCTTGAACAACGCCACGTTCTGGAAGGTGCGGCCGATGCCCAGGCCGGCCATGCGATGGCGCGGCGTGGCGTGGATCGACTTGCCCTCGAACTGAATGTCGCCGTCGTTGTATTTGTATATGCCGCTGATGCAGTTGAACAACGTGGTCTTGCCGGCCCCGTTCGGGCCGATCAGGCCGCAGATCTGCCGCCGCCCGACATCGAACGACACGCCGCCAACGGCAACCACGCCGCCAAAGCGGACCACCACCCGTTCGACCGACAGCAACGGCGCGCCGGCAGCGGCAACCGCCGTCATGGCGTGGAACGACGCACGCGATTATGGGCCGAAAGACGCGTCTGGCGCGCGCCGCGCAGGCTCTGCATCGTCCCCCTCCCATTTGTTCACGTCGCGGTAGCCGAGCGATGCAGACAAGTCAATCCTGCCATGTCCCAATGTTCAATAGCCAGCCTGCCGGTATGGCGTCTCCGCCGCACGGCGATAGACCAGCAGGTTGCGCCGGTAGGACAGCACTTCCTCGCCATGCTGGTTGCGTGCCCGCGTCGCCACGGAGACGATGCCCTCCTGCGGGCGGGAGCGGGATTCGCGGGTCTCCAGGATGGTCGATTCCACCTCGATCGTGTCGCCGACGAACACCGGGTTGGGCAGGGCGATGTCGTACCAGCCGAGATTGGCCGCCACGCGCCCGAACGTCCGCGTGGTGGCGGCGGTGGCAACCGAAATAACGTAGGTCTCCCCAACCACATGCCGCCCGCCACCATGGCGTTCGATCCAGTCAAGGTCGTGGTATTGCGGCCCGAGTTCCAGTGCGCGCCATGCGTGCCGCACCGAGTCCTCACGGAAGAAGCTGCGGCGCGGATAGTGGATGAAGCTCTCGCCGGGAATGCAGTCCTCGAAGAACAGGCCGACCTGCTCGACCAACTCGTCGCCGTCCTGGTGATACGCGGCGAAACGCGGCTGGTTCGCCGCCTCGCCGGCGATCGCATCCGGCCCGGCGCCGCGACGATAGATGGCCATTGTGCAGGTGAAGCGCCCGACGGCAGAGCCGTCCGGCTTCATCGCGCTCAGCAGCACCCGCACCGCGCCGGTGTCCGCGTCCGGACCCGGCTCGCAGGCCTGGATAGTGCTGTCGGTATAGAGCGTATCACCACCGAACAGCGGCGCGGTCAGGGCGATCTCGCTGAAGCCGAGCAATCTCTGGCGCCGCCCGAAGGTCTTGCTGGCCATGCCGATGACCTTTTGCAAGGTGACGGTGCTGACCATCAGCGGGCGCTTCCAGGTGGTGGCATCGGCATAATGCGCGTCGTAATGCAGCATCGCCGCGTTCAGCGTATCCAGCGCCTCGTCGGTGTTGTCCTGCTGGGAGAGCGTGATACCGGGACGGTGGCGAAAGCGCTGGCCGGGAGCGAAATCCTCGAAATCGAGGCCGAAGCGTTCCTGATAGCGGTTCTCGCCGACACGGTAATAGGCGCTGAACATTGCGGGTTTCCTTGCCTGGACGCGCGATTGTGCTGCCGTGCCGGGCGATCGCCGTCAAGTCCGCCGCCTCCATTGTCGCCCCCCTCCGTTGTCGCCCCTGGCCGATGCTCGCATACTGCGGCCCATAACGCCGACAACGGGAGTGACGGTCCTTGACGCAGATACCGGCGGACACGCGCCACGAGAACGAGCAGCAGATCCTCGATACCATCGAGGCCTTCCTGGCACGCGACGTGGTTCAGCATGTGCATGCGTTGGAAAAGGCCGACACCTACCCGGCGGCGATCGTCGAGCGGATGAAGGAGCTTGGACTGTTCGGCGCCACCATCGCCGCGGAGTATGGCGGCCTGGGCCTGCCCTGCGGTACCTACGCGCAGGTGGTCGAGCGCATCGCGCGGGTGTGGATGTCGCTGACGGGTATCTTCAACTCCCACCTGATCATGTCCGCCATCGTCCAGCGCAACGGCACCGAGGCGCAGAAGCGCGAATTCCTGCCCCGCTTCGCCGCCGGCGAGCTGCGCGGCGGCCTGGCGCTGACCGAGCCGGACTGCGGGACCGACCTGCAGGCGATCCGCTGCTCCGCCAGGCGCGATGGCGACCATTATGTGATCAACGGCACCAAGACCTGGATCAGCAACGGCATCTATGGCTCCTGCTTCGCGCTGCTGGTGAAGACCGATCCCAGCGCCGAGCCGCGCCATCGCGGCACCAGCATGTTCATCGCCGAGAAAGGCCCCGGCTTCACCGTCAGCCGCAAGCTGGAAAAGCTCGGCTACAAGGGCATCGACAGCGCGGAACTGGTGTTCCAGGACTATCGCGTGCCGGCCGACCGGCTGATCGGCGGCGTCGAGGGGCTGGGCCTGAAGCACGCGCTGTCCGGCCTCGAGCTCGGCCGCATCAACGTCGCCGCGCGCGGGGTCGGCGTGGCGCAGGCCGCCCTGGACGAGTCGGTGAAATACGCCCAACTGCGGAAAACCTTCGGCAAGCCGATCGGCCAGCATCAGGCGATCCAGCTCAAGCTCGCCGACATGGCGACCCGCACCGAGGCCGCGCGCCTGCTGGTCCGCCGCGCGGCGGATTTCTACGATCGCGGCGTGCGCTGCGACATGGAGGCCGGGATGGCCAAGCTGTTCGCCACCGAAGCGGCGATGGAGAACGCGGCGGAGGCGCTGCGCGTGCATGGCGGCTACGGCTATTCCACCGAATTCCCGGTGGAACGCTTCTACCGCGACGCGCCGCTGCTGGTAATCGGCGAGGGCACCAACGAGATGCAGCGCATCATCATCGCCCGCCAGCTGATCGAGCGGAATCCGGTCTGATGCTGCCGCTCTCCGGCGTGCGCATCCTGGCGGTGGAGCAGTACGGCGCCGGCCCGTTCGGCTCCATGCAGCTCGCCGACATGGGCGCGGAGGTCATCAAGATCGAGAACCCGCGCGAGGGCGGCGATGTCAGCCGCGGCGTCGGGCCGTATTTTCTTGGCGCCAACGACAGCCATTTCTTCCAGGCATTCAACCGTAACAAGCGCTCGATCACGCTCGATCTGCGCTCGGACGCCGGCCGCGCGGTGTTCCGCGATCTGGTGGCCAAGGCGGACGGGGTGCTGGACAATCTGCGCGGCGACCAACCGCCCCGGCTGGGCGTGACCTACGACCAGTTGAAGGACGCCAATCCGAAGATCGTCTGCGCCCATCTCTCGGCCTATGGCCGCACCGGCGCGCGCGCCAACTGGCCGGGCTACGACTATCTGATGCAGGCCGAGGCCGGCTATCTGTCGCTGACCGGCGAGCCGGATCAGGCCCCGGCACGGTTCGGGCTGTCCGTCGTCGACATGATGGCCGGGCTGTATGCCGCCACGGTGCTGATCGGCGGCATCGTCGCCGCGCGCGCCAGCGGCCTGGGCCGCGACGTGGATGTGAACCTGTTCGACACCGCGCTGTCCAACCTGAACTACCTCGCCGCCTGGTACCCGAACGAGGGCCACAACCAGGGCCGCGAACCACGATCGGCGCATCCGTCGCTGACACCCAGCCAGCTCTATCGCACCGAAGACGGCTGGATCTTCATCATGTGCAACAAGCAGAAATTCTGGCCGGTGCTGTGCGAGAAGATCGGTCGGTCGGGCCTGGCCGACGATCCGCGCTTCGCCACGTTCAAGGACCGGCTGGCCAACCGGGCGGAACTGACGCTGCTACTGGACGAGGCGCTGATGGCGCGCGGCACCGACGCCTGGCTGCGACATTTCGCCGGCAGCGTGCCCGCCGCCCCGGTGCATGACGTGCAACGGGCGCTGACCTCGGATTTCGTCACCTCGGAAGATCGGGTCTGGAATTATCCGCACCCGGAGCGGCCGGATTTCCGCATGGCCGCGCCGGCCTTCCGCTTCCCCGGAGAGGACATGCCGAAATCCCCTGCCCCCGCCTGCGGCGCCGATACCGTGGCGGTACTGAGCGAGATCGGCTACAGCCCCGAGCACATCGCATCGCTTCGCGCCGCCGGCACGATCTGATCCCCACCACCAGAAGGAAGATAAGATGAAACTGTTCTATTCCGCCTCGTCCCCCTTCGTCCGCAAGGTCATGACCTGCGCCGTCGAACTCGGCCTCGATGCGAAGATCGAGACCACGCGCGGCGCGGCGCATCCGATCAACCGCGACAAGGCGATCATCGCCGAGAATCCGCTGGGCCAGGTGCCGACGCTGGTCACCGACGACGGTGTGGCGCTGTACGACAGCCGGACGATCTGCGAATACCTCGATCATCTCGGCGGTGGCCGTCTGTTCCCCGCCGCTGGTCCGGCACGCTGGCAGGCGCTGGCGGAGCAATCGGCCGCCGATGGTCTGCTAGATGCCGCGCTGCTCTGCCGCTACGAGGCGACGGTGCGGCCGGAGCCGCTGCGCTATGCGGCCTGGCGCGACGGCCAGCTCGACAAGATCGTCTGCGCGGTGACGCAGTTCGCCGCCTGGCTGCCCGGCTTCGGCAACCGCGTCGATATCGGCACCATCACCGTCGGCTGCGCGCTGGGCTATCTGGATTTCCGCTTCGCCGATCTCGGCTGGCGCAACGGCCGCGAGGGGCTGGCGAACTGGTTCGCCGCCTTCGACGCCCGCTCGACGATGGCCGCCACCCGGCCGCACGACTGATCCCGGCACAGGAGGAAACATCATGCGTCTCGCGGTTCTTCCCGGCGACGGGATCGGTCCGGAAATCTGCGCCGCCACGCTCGACGTGCTGCGTCTGGTCGACCGGCTGGACGGTCTCGGGCTGGACTTCGAGACGCATGAGATCGGCCAGGTGACGCTGGCGCGGCAGGGCACCACCCTGCCCGCCACGGCGCTGGAGGCCACGCGGCGCTGCGACGGCATCATTCTCGGCCCGGTGTCGCATCACGAATACCCCGCGCGGGCCGAAGGCGGCATCAACCCCTCGGGCGAGTTGCGCAGCGTACTCGACCTCTATGCCAACATCCGCCCGGCCCGCTCCCGCCCCGGCCTGCCGCACTGGGGCCGCACGCCGATGGACCTGGTGATCGTGCGGGAGAACACCGAGGGCTTCTATGCCGACCGCAACATGTTCCAGGGCATCGGCGAGTTCATGCCGACGCCCGATATCGCGCTCTCCGTGCGCAAGATCACCGCGCAGGCGTCCCGCCGGATCGCCGAGGCCGCTTTCCAACTCGCCCGCGGCCGGCGCCGGCGCGTCACCGCCGTGCATAAGGACAACGTGCTGCACATGACCGAGCGGCTGTTCCTGCGCGAGGTGCGGGCAATTGCCGCGCATTACCCGGACGTGGCGTACGAGGAGCAACTGGTCGATTCGATGGCCGCGCTGCTGGTGCGCAACGCCGCCCATTACGACGTGGTGGTGACCACCAACATGTACGGCGACATCCTGTCGGACGAAGCGTCCGAACTGTCCGGCAGCCTAGGCCTCGCCGGCTCGATCAATGCCGGGGCATCGCACTGCATGGCCCAGGCGCAGCACGGCTCCGCCCCCGACATCGCCGGCAAGGGGCTGGCCAACCCGACGTCGCTGATCCTGTCGGCGGCGATGCAGCTCGACTGGCTGAGCCGGCGGCACCAGCGCGACGCCTTCACCCACGCCGCGCAACGGATCGAGACGGCGATCGACGCCGTGCTGGCCGACCCGGCACGCCGGACCCGCGACGTCGGCGGCACTCTCGGCACCGCCGCCTTCACCCAGGCCATCTGCCACGAGATCGAACGCGCCGGCTGATCAGGCCCCACGGCTGGTGGCATGCGGTGCGAGCCAGCCCATGCGCGCATCCGGTTCGGCGTCGGTGGTAGGCAGATAGGGTTTGATGTCGATCACCGCCGTGCCGTCCAGACAGTCCAGATAACGGACTTTCAACGTGTCGTCGGCGGCGAACCCGTCGAAGGCGACGACGGACAGGCCGATCGGGTTCGGCCGGCGCGGCGCGCGGGTGGCGAAAATACCGCGCACCTCGCCATCGAACGGCGGCTTCAGCTCCAGCAGCGGCGAGCCCGCCTCATGCAGCCAATACAGCAGGATCAGGTGCGAAAAGCCGTCCAGGCACCGCAGCCCGGGGACGAATTCGGCAAACACATGGACATGACAGAGCGGCGCCGGATCGAGTTGGCGGCCGTTGCGCGGACAATCGGCGAGCGTGCGGAACGGCGTGGAAATCACCCCGATCGGCCGGACGCTGAATCCACCCGGGTGAAGATTGGGCCGATCCTTCATCTGAACCGTCGCTGCGTCATGTCATCGAGAAATGGCATACAAGCTCCCTGAAACGGTTCGGACGAAATACGCTCTGGGGCTGATTAGACGCCAGTATCGTTCTTCGGAACACCCCGTGCCAACCCAGGGATAGAAGCAAAGGCCGAGCATAATTCCAACGCTCAAATTGGGATGACCGCCTGAGACGCAATCCTTGGCAACATTCCAATCGCCGGTCGGGCGCTTCGACGGGAACATCGACGTCACTGTTTTTCGTGCTAATATTCGGCTTCCGGACTTGATCGAGGAACCAAAAGCATCAATCGGACAATCCGCAGGGAGGCGGAAAGCAGGCAGCATGTCTCAACGCAGCAGCAGCCGGATAGCGTCAAAGCGCCTGATACGGGCGAAAGCCGCCGGAGAATGAGCGGCGAGGCGCTGGTATCGGTGAGCGGTCTCACCGTCCATTTTCCGGTCCGTGGCAGTCGCGAGACGGTCAAGGCGGTGGACGGGGTCGACTTCACCGTTGCAGCTGGCACGACCTTCGGCGTGATCGGCGAATCCGGCTCCGGCAAGTCCACACTGGGACGTGCCCTGGTCTGCCTGCAATACCCTACCGCGGGGCGGATCTTGCACGCTGGCCGCGACCCGTTTTCCTTGCCGGGCGCGGCGTTGCGGCGACACCGGCGCGACTACCAGATCATTTTCCAGGACCCCGGCGCGGCGCTCAATCCCCGCATGACCATCCTCGACAGCGTGCGCGAGCCGCTCGACATCGCCAGAGCCGGGTCCGCGCGCGAGCGTGCGCAGCAGGCCCGCGCGATGTTGGACCGCGTCGGCATCGGCGGCATGATGCACGATCGCTTCCCGCACGAATTGTCGGGCGGGCAGAAGCAGCGCGTGAACATCGCGCGCGCATTGACGGTGCGGCCGCGCCTGATCGTCTGTGACGAAGTGGTAGCGGCGCTCGACGTGTCGATCCAGGCCGATATCCTGAACCTGTTCGCCGACCTTCAGCAGGATTTTGGGCTGACCTATGTGTTCATCACGCACGATCTCGCGGTGGTCACGCATGTCAGCGACATGATCGCGGTGATGTATCTTGGCCGCTTCGTTGAAATCGGACCGGCGGAAACGATTCACGGCAATCCCACGCATCCCTACACGATGGCCCTGCTGTCGGCCGAACCGGAGCCGCTGCCGCGCGCGATGCGGAGCGACCGGCGCATCATGCTGCGAGGCGAAATCCCCAGCCCGATCGCGCCACCCTCCGGCTGCCGCTTCCGCACGCGCTGTCCCTATGCCGAGCCGATCTGCGCGGCGGCCGAGCCGCCATGGCGCGAAACGACCCCCGGCCGCTTCGCCGCCTGCCATTTCGCTGGGACCGGCACTCACGCTACGCTGTCTGAGCATGAAATACTGGCTTCCTGACAGAACGAAGGGAATACGCACATGATGCCGATGAATCACCTCCGCCGGCGCGACGTGCTTCTTGGCAGCGGCGCCGCCGTGCTGACCGGCGCGGCACCACGCCAAGTGCAAGCGGCCGCGACGGTGCTGCGCGTTTCCAACCGGGCCAATCCGGATGGCCTCGATCCCGCGACCGGCATCGCCGGCAGCGACCATGTCGCGCTCTACCCGATCTACGCCACGCTGGTGGAGTGGGACTATGCCACCCTGAAGGCCCGTCCCGGCATCGCCGAGGAATGGAGCTTTCCCGATCCGCTGACGATGGTTCTGAAGCTGCGGTCGGGTGTGCTGTTTCACGATGGCACGCCCTGCGACGCGGCGGCGGTGAAGTTCAATCTGGAACGCTGCGTCAACGAACCGCGCTCCTCGGTGAAGGGCGATGTCTCCTCGATCGCCTCGGTCGAGACGCGCGGCACCGACCAGGTGGTGGTGCATCTCAAGCTGCCGAACACCGCGCTGCCGCTCGCGCTCTCCGACCGCAGTGGCATGATGATCTCGCCCAAGGCGCTCGCCAGTCCCAATGGCGTGGTGCGTAACCCGGTCGGCGCCGGGCCCTGGAAGTTCGTCAGCTGGCAGGACAACGCCCGCATCGTTCTGGCGCGCAACGAGAGCTACTTCAAGCCGGGCTTCCCGCGCATCGACAATCTGGAATTCACCATCATTCCGGAGTTGAACACCGGCCTGCGTTCGGTGATCGCCGGTGAGAACGACATCGTCTTCCGCGTCGAGCCGCCGCAGAAGGTGGTAATCGATCGCGCCAAGAACCTGACGCTGGTGATGGGCCCGACGCTCTATGTGCACCAGTTCTTCCTCAACCTCTCGCACCCGCCGTTCGACAACCTCAAGCTGCGCCAGGCGCTGAACTACGCGATCGATCGAGAGGCCTTCAACAAGGCCACGATGATGGGCCTCGCCGAACCGACCAACACCCTGTTGCCGAAGTCGCACTGGGCGCACGATCCCTCGCTCGATGCCGCCTATCCCTACGACCCCGCCCAGGCGCGCCGTCTGATGGCCGAGGCCGGGGTAGGCAACGGGTTCGAGTTCAACGTACTCGGGTATCCGGATCAGACCGCGCAACAGCGCCAGGAAGTGCTGATCGAGCAGCTCGGCAAGGTCGGCATCCGCATGAAGTTCACCCGCGCCTCGGTGGGCGACAGCTCGGCGATGTATTTCGGCCCGGAAAAGCGTGGCGACGCTCTCTTGGCCGCCTGGACCGGCCGCCCCGATCCCAGCTCCAGCTACTCGCAGAACTTCGCCAAGGAGGGGTTCTACAATACCGGCCACGTACAGCTGGTGCCGGAGATGCCCGAGGCGCTGGCCGCCGCGCAGAGCAGCGTGGATCTCGACCAGCGGCGCGAGACGTTTCGCCGGGTGCAGAAGCTGGTGGTGGACAACGCGCTGTTCTGCCCGCTGGTGTTCGATCCCGAGATCGACGCGCATGGACCACGGGTGAAGAACTATCGCCCGAACCTGCTCGGCAAGCCGAAGTTCGACGAGGTTGAACTCGCGTGATGGGGAAACGCGTTCGGCTTGCCTTGCGGCGGGCGGCGCAGGTTATCCCGGTCCTGATCCTGGCGACGCTGGTGGTGTTCCTGCTGCTGCATCTGGTGCCCGGCGATCCCGCCGTCACGCTCGCGGGCGAGAACGCCACCGAGGAGCACATCGCCGAGATCCGCCACTTCTACGGGTTCGACCAGCCGCTGGCGGTGCAGTATCTGCACTGGCTCGCCAACGCCGCGCAGGGCGACCTGTCGCACTCGCTGATCTCGTCGGAAAGCGTGCGTACGTCGATCCTGCAACATTTCCCGGCGACGCTGCTGATCGTCGGGTTGGCCATGCTGCTCTCCATCGCGGTCGGCGTGCCGCTCGGCATCCTGGCCGCGACCCACCAGGGCGGCCCGATCGATACCGCGGTGACCAGCCTGGCCTCGCTCGGCGTGGCGTTGCCGAATTTCTGGCTGGCGATGATCCTGGTCGGGTGGTTCGCGTTGCAACTTAACCTGCTGCCGGCGACCGGCGCCGCGGCGTTGACCGAGGACCCGGTCTCCGCGCTGCGCCATGCCATCCTGCCGGCTGTGGCGCTGTCGGCCGGCGGCATCGCCGAGGTGGTGCGCCAGCTTCGCAGTGCGCTGCTGGAAGTGCTGTCCTCGCAGTTCGTGCGCACGCTCTATGCCAAGGGCCTGCCGCCGCGCCTGATCCTGTGGAAGCACGTGCTGCGCAATGTCGGCGTCACGCTGCTGACGGTGCTGGGGATCCTGTTCAACCGGCTGCTCGGCGCCACGGTGGTGGTGGAGGCGGTGTTCGCCATCCCCGGCATGGGCAGCCTGATCGTGCAGGCAGCGATCGCCAAGGATTTCCCGGTGGTGCAGGGCGTCGTGTTCGCCATGGTGCTGGTGGTGATCCTGACCAACCTGCTGATCGACGTGCTCTATTCGATGCTCGATCCCAGGGTCTCGGTATGAGGGTCTCGGTATGACGGCGTTGCTGTCCTGGCTGCGGCGCGATCTGCGTGGCGCGATAAGCCTTGGCTTCCTGGCCGCGCTCACGCTGCTCGCCGTGCTGGCCCCGCTGATCGCGCCCTATTCGCCGACGGCACAGAGCGTCGCCGAGATGCTGGCCGAACCCAGTGGCGCGCACTGGCTCGGCACCGACGATCTCGGCCGCGACGTGCTGAGCCGGCTGCTGCACGCGATCGGTGCCAGCCTCTATGCCAGCGTGCTGGCGGTGGCCGTCGGCGCGGCGATCGGCATACCGATCGGCTTCGTGTCAGGCTTCGTCGGCGGCTGGTTCGACGAGGCGATCAGCCGGGTGATCGACACGCTGCTGTCGTTTCCCGGCATCGTGCTGGCGGTCGGCGTGACCGGCGCGCTCGGGATCGGGCTGACCAACGGCATGATCGCGGTCGGCATCGTGTTCTCGCCCACGCTGGCGCGGCTGGCGCGGGCGCAGACGCTGGTGATCAAGCACGAGCTTTATGTCGACGCGGCGCGCTGCTTCGGCGCCAGCCCGTGGCGCATCATCCGCCGCCATATCATGCCGAATGCGATCCAGCCGGTGATCGTGCAACTGACGCTGCTGCTGGCCATGGGGCTGCTGGCGGAAGCCAGTCTCAGCTTCCTGGGCCTGGGCGTGCAGCCGCCGACCCCGAGCTGGGGCGCGATGCTGGCGCGCGCCTATAGCTACATGGAGATCGCCCCCGAGCAGATGTATGCGCCGGGCTTGGCGATCCTGTTCACCGCCCTGGCATTCAACGCGCTGGGCGAGTCACTGCGTATAGCGCTCGATCCGACGATGCGGCGGCGATGATGCCCGAGCAAATCAACGGTAACGAACCGCTGTTGCGTGTCAGCGGCCTGAACGTGCATTTCGGTATCGGCGCGGCGGCGGTGCGGGCGATCGCCGATGTCGGCTTCACCGTGCGCAAGGGCGAACGCGTCGGCATCGTGGGCGAAAGCGGTTGCGGCAAGACGGTCACCGGCCTGGCGCTGATGGGTCTGCTGCCCCGGCACACCACGCATGTCACCGGCCAGATGCTGATGGACGGGCGCAACCTGTTGGAGCTCGGGCCGCGTGCGATGCAGCGGGTGCGCGGACGACAAATCGCCATGATCTTCCAGGAACCGATGAATGCGCTCGACCCGGTATTCACCATCGGCGAGCAGATCAGCGAGACGCTGCGGGCGCATTTCCGCATCGGCCGCGCCGAGGCCAGGGACCGTGCGGTCGCGGCGCTGGAAGCCGTCGGCATCCCGCTGCCCGCCCGTCGCTACAGCGAGTATCCGCACCAGCTTTCCGGCGGCATGCGCCAGCGCGCGATGATCGCGATCGCCCTGGCCTGCGAGCCACGCCTGTTGATCGCCGATGAGCCGACCACGGCGCTGGATGTCACGATCCAGGCACAGATCATCGATCTGCTGCTGGAACTGAGCAGCCGCACCGAGACCGCGCTGCTGTTCATCACCCATGATCTCGGCGTCGTGGCAAGCGCCTGCACCCGGCTGCTGACCATGTATGCCGGCGAGATTGTCGAGGACGCCGACGTGGATGCGGCGCTGGTCGCCCCCAGGCATCCCTACACCTCGGGGCTGTTGCGCTCGCTGCCGCGGCTGACGCCGCGCAAGTCCCGTCTGCCCTCGATCGCCGGGCAGGTTCCCTCTCCGGCGGAGATGCCGGAGGGCTGCCGATTCGCACCGCGCTGCGCGCACCGTGGCCCGTTATGTGCCAACCCGGTGCCGCTGATCGATCTTGGCGACCGCCGCGTTCGATGTGCCCGCCACGCCGAACTGACGCTGCCCGGCTGCGCCGAAAGACGGCTTGCCTGAAGTTGGGCACTGACGGCCAGCCATCGAAACCTGGCGTCCAACAGCCCGACCTGGTCTTGCGAAAATGCCGCGCATAGTGAAACTATGACGCTCGGAAAACAGGGAAGCCTGGTCGATGACGTCAGAAACCGGCTCTTTCGTAAAAGAGCATGCGACCCAGGCTGCGATTGCCACACCAAGTCCAGGTATTTCGGGATTTTCCGATGACCCGCCGCCGATCAATCCGCGCAACCTCGTGTGGGTGGCGCTGGCGTTCCTGGTGCTGGCCGTGGCCATCGCTATCGACGATGTCTGGCTGCTCAACTTCATCCATGTGATGGCCGGCGTGCTGTGGACCGGCATCGATCTGTTCATGGGATTCGTGATCGGTCCGATCATGCGCCGTTCCCCAGTCGCGGTCAGGCGTGCCATGGTGCTGCGGCTGATGCCGAAAACGCTGTTCCTGCTGCCGACTCTGGCCATCATCACCGGCACCGCCGGCTGGTTTCACGCCCGCCAGATCGGCCTGCTCGACGTTCCCTATCCTGCCTATTGGTGGGTGTTCGCGGCGCTGACGATCGTCACCGTGCTGACCGTGCAGGGCTTCGCGGTGCTGCTGCCGGCCAATCTTCTGGTGTATTTCGAGATGCGCAAATCCGCGCCCGACGGTGCGCGCATCGGCCGGCTAATGCGGCGCTACGTTTACGCGGTCGCCTTCCAAGGGCTGATGCAGGTCGCGATCATCGTGGTGATGGCGCGCTTTGTCACCGGGCTTTGATCCAGCAAGATGGACGTCCGCCAAATCGGGAGGACGCGATAGCAGATACGAAACAATCATACTCCCGTGGTCGAGATTCCCCGATGAGCCGAAATACAGCGCGCTGATAGTTTTTTGTTTTCAGAACGGCGGATACGGATTGGCTTAGCGCCTGTTGCATCACGATGGGTGTCAGAGCAGGGCTATGTCCGCGATTGACTTTGCGGGTCGCCAGTGTACCGTCAGGCAAAATCCCGCCGATATAAGAGCAAAATGGAGGAAACGATGCGCGCGATCCAGACCCTGGTTCCCGCCGTCCTGGCGTTGGCAGGTGCCTTGTTTGCCTGGCCCGCAACCGCGCCGGCGCAATTGGCCAAGCCCGCATCCGGCACGCTCACCGTCGCCTTCGCCGCCGAAGCCACCATGATCGACCCAGCGCGCTCCGCCGCCGGCGTCGATCAGTATTTCTATGGCCAGATCTTCGAACAGCTCGTCCGCCCCGACCCCAACCTCAAGCGCATCAACTGGCTCGCCGAGTCCTGGGACGTGACATATGACGGCGACAAGCCGGTCCTCGACATCCACATCCGCAAGGGTGTCAAGTTCCATACCGGCGATCCGCTCACCTCGGCCGACTTCGAATTCGCCTACAACCGCCTGCGCGACCCCAAGGTTTCGCGCTGGTCGCATCTCCAGGTCGCCGTCGAGAACTTCGAGGTCGTCGACGATCACCATTTCCGCATCCACTTCAAGGAAGGCGACGGTTCCTACATCGCCGACAATCTGCAACTCTGGGCGCTGCCCAAGGCGTACTTCGAGAAGGTCGGCCAGGAGGAATTCAGCCGCCACCCGGTCGGCACCGGCCCTTGGAAGTTCGTCTCCCGCACCATCAAGGAAGAAATCCGTTTCGAGGCCTTCGACGACTACTGGAACCAGGAGCACCGTCCCGGCGTCAAGAACCTCATCATCAAGGTCATCCCCGAGGACCTCACCCGCGTCGCCGCCTTCAAGACCGGCGCGGTCGACTGGATAGATGCCGTCCCCCCGGCGATGGTCGCCGAATTCCAGAAACTGCCCAACGTGAAGACCGCCAGCTATGTCACGCCGAACAATCTCTATCTGTCGATGGACGCGATTCATGACAAATCGCCGTTCAAGGACGTCCGCGTCCGTCAGGCCGTCGCCTATGCCATCGACGTCGACGCCATCATAAAGGGCGTGCTGTTCGGCCAGGGCCAACGCTACGTCCAGGTGGGCAAGGGCGAGACCGGCTACGACCCCGACCTGAAGCCCTATCCGTTCGACCCGAAGAAGGCGCGCGATCTGCTCCGGCAGGCCGGCTACCCGAACGGGTTCGACACGCCCTGTTACAACCTCAACACCCCACGTGAGCCCAATGTGAAGGAAGTGGGCGAGGCGATGTTCGCCTACCTCACCGCCGTCGGCATCCGCTGCAAGGTGCAGGGCATGGAATACGTCTCCTGGGTCAGCTTCGGGCGCCGCGACCGCGGTGCCGGCCAACCGGAGATGGACGGGATTTACAGCAACATGTGGGGCCACGGCCTGCCCGGCGATCCCGGCACGCCCTGGGCCGGCCACTCGCACACCTACGTCCCCGGCAAGGGGTGGGGCATCACCTCGTTCCATTCCGACCCGGAACTGGACACGATGCTCGAGGAACTCAAGCGCACGATGGAGCCCGCCAAGCGCGATACCCTGATCAAGCAGATCGCCAGGATCCGCATGGAAAGGGTCGCCGGCGGCCTGCCCACCTACCGCCCGGTGGTCACCTTCGCCTGGCACGACGACAAGGTCAGCTTCACCGCGTGGCCCAGCCCCGGCTTCTGGCGCAGCATGCAGGAAATCGGACTCAAGCAGTAAACCGCGATGCTCCGCTTCCTGGCCCGCCGCGTGCTGCACGGCCTNNGGAAATCGGCCTCAAGCAGTAGTGCTTGAAATGACCGCGATGCTCCGCTTCCTCGCTCGCCGCGTCCTGCATGGCCTGATCAGCATTGTCGGCGCCAGCATCGTGATTTTCGCCATCTCCCGCCTGTCCGGCGATCCTATCCTGCTATTGCTGCCCAACGACGCCCCGCCGGCACTGGTCGTGGAAACCCGCGCGCTGTTCGGCCTCGACCTGCCGCTCTGGCGCCAGTATTTCATCTTCGCGGGTCATGCGCTGGTGGGCGATTTCGGCAACTCCTACCGCTGGCAGATGCCGGCGCTGCGCCT
>PKWQ01000258.1 GCA_003133265.1 Acetobacteraceae bacterium | reverse complement strand
TTCGAAATGCGATTCCCCTGCCCCATAGTGGACTTCTCTTGCATTCAATGAATGCATTGCATACGATGATTTCGCACATCATCACGAGGCAGCCATGGCCATGCTGACGATCCGCAATCTTGAT
The DNA here is from genome assembly GCA_003133265.1 of Acetobacteraceae bacterium. Lineage (GTDB taxonomy): Bacteria > Pseudomonadota > Alphaproteobacteria > Acetobacterales > Acetobacteraceae > PALSA-911. The sequence continues at coordinate 2,966 of PKWQ01000258.1, read as the reverse complement.
CCGGCGATCAAGGAACGGCTCCGGGTCCGTGCGGCTCAGCACGGACAGTCGATGGAGGCCGAGGCCAGGGGTATCCTCCAAACCGTTCTCAGGGCTCCGGAACGGTTACCGGAGCGCAATCTCTATGAGCGCGTTCGTGCCCGCTTCGCGCCGATCGGCGGCATCGATCTGGAGTTGCCGCCGCGCGAGCCGACGCGCGATCCACCGCGTTTCGATTGATGCCCGCGCTTCGAGCGATGTTCATACTTGATACTAACATCTTGTCCGCGATGATGAGCCCCGAGCCAGCGCCGCAGGTGGCGGCCTGGGTCGCCGGCCAGAAGCTGGAACTTCTGTTCACCGCGTCGGTGTGTCAGGCGGAAATTCTGTCCGGGTTGGCGATCATGCCGGACGGCCGAAGGCGCCAGGCCCTTGAAGCGGCGGCGCGCGCCATGTTCATGGAGGATTTCGAAGGCCGTGTGCTGCCCTTCGACATGGCGGCCGCCATCGCCTATGCCGACATCTTCGCGGCCCGACGGCTGGCCGGTCGGCCGACAGCCACACTCGATCTGATGATCGCCGCGATCGCGCACTCGCATGGCGCGAGCGTCGTGACCCGTGACAGCAGCGGCTTCGACGGCTGCGGCGTTGCCGTGATCGATCCCTGGGCGGCGGCGTAACTGGCCGGCGAGCGGTGGGTGAGCGAAGCGCCACCCACCAAAGCAGCGTGCCGCAAACGCCGACTGTTGCGCCATAGCCCTGGCGGCGTCGCGCCGACGCCCTCGGGGACCGCACGGGCCGGGGCTTGTTTTGGTGTGGGTGGCGCTTCGCTTACCCACCCACTGACCACCCCCCCTACCCGCCCGCCAGACCATCTGACATGATGCCGCCAGCCGGTCGCCGGACGGGCGGCGGCGTCTGCGATGGGGGAAACGGCAATGGCGGAAAATCCGCGCTGGAAGCGTCGTCCGGCGGGCTCGACCTGGGGCGATTTCGGGCCCAACGACGAGCTGGGCCGGCTCAATCTGGTCACGCCGGAGAAGGTGCTGCAAGGCATCGCCGAGGTGAAGACCGGCAGGAATTTCTGCCTGTCGCTGCCGCTCGACTACCCCGGCGGCAACGCCCTCAATCCTCGCCGCAACCCGCCGGTGCTCTCGCCCACCCGGCGCAACGGCAAGTCCAACATGAACTACCCGCTGCGCTGCGACGATCCGACCGCGCTCGACGTGGTCAGCGACGACCAGGTGCTGCTGACGCTGCAATATTCCACCCAGTGGGACACGCTGGCGCATGTCGGCCAGTATTTCGACCTGGACGGCACCGGCAAGCCGGTCGATTGCTATTACAACGGCTTCCGCGCCGGCACCGACGTGGTCGGGCCGACCTTGTATCGCGACGGCCAGGAAATCCCCTGCGATCTGCCGCAGGGCGCGCGCCATCTCGGGGTGGAGAACATCGCCGCATCCTGCGTGCAGGGCCGCGGCGTGATGATCGACCTGGAGGCGCATTTCGGCCGCTCCGGCAGGATCGTCGGCTACGAGGACCTGATGGGCGTGCTGGCGAAGGACAAGGTTGTCATCGAGAAGGGCGATTTCGTCTGCATCCGCACCGGCTTCGCCGAGGCGCTGCTGGAGATGAAGAAGCAGCCCGATCCGAAGGTGCTGTTCGCCACCACCTCCGCGCTGGATGGCCGTGACGACCGGCTGCTGCAATGGATCACCGACAGCCAGCTTGTGGCGCTGTTCGCCGACAATTACGGCGTCGAGGCGACGCCCTCGCGGCCGTGCATGGACGATGTCTGCGCCACGCTGCCGCTGCACGCGCACTGCCTGTTCAAGCTCGGCGTCTATCTCGGCGAGATGTGGTACCACACGGAACTGGCCGACTGGCTGCGCGCCAACGGCCGCAACCGCTTCCTGCTGACCGCGCCGCCGCTGCGCCTGCCGGGCGCGGTGGGCTCGCCGGCGACGCCGGTGGCGACCGTATAAGAATGGGCAATGCCGGCGCCGCACCGCCACCGCATGGCAGCCTGCGCCAGGGCGGCTAGCGCGAAGGATACTGGTGAGTATACTCGCCCGGCACCGGCTGGGTGGAAACGAGCTCGCAAAGGGGCAGACAGATGAGTGTAAAAGGAAAAGCCTATATCGTAGGAGCGTGGGAACACCCCACGCGCAAGGCACCTGATAAGTCGGTTGCCCTGCTGCATGCGGAGTGCGCCGCGGGCGCGCTCGCGGATGCCGGTCTGACCAAGGATGACGTGGACGGGTATTTCTGCGCCGGCGACGCGCCGGGCATGGGCCCGCTGTCGATGGTCGACTACATGAACCTGAAGGTCCGTCATGTCGACGCGACGGATATCGGCGGTTCGTCCTATCTGACGCTGGTCGCCCACGCCGCCGAGGCAATCGCGGCCGGGCACTGCAATGTCGGGCTGATCACGCTGGCGGGCCGTCCGCGCAGCGAGGGCCAGAACACCGGCACCGCCGCACGCATGGGCAACCTCGCCATGCCCGAAATGATGTTCGAGTTTCCGTACTCGCCCATGGTCGTGAACATGTACGCCATGGTGGCCCAGCGCCACATGTACGAGTTCGGCACCACCTCCGAGCAGCTCGCCTGGATCAAGGTCGCCGCCTCGCATCACGCCCAGTACAACCCGCACGCCATGCTGCGCGACGTTGTCACGGTCGAGGACGTGATGAACTCGCCGATCGTGTCCACCCCGCTGCACCGCCTGGATTGCTGCGTCATCTCCGACGGCGGCGGCGCGCTGCTGGTGGTGAAGCCGGAGATCGCGCGCAGCCTGAAGCGTCCGCTGGTCNNGTCAAGGTCATCGGCACCGGCGAGTCCCCGAAGGGCCTGCTTGGCGGTCAGGTCGACCTCAGCTACTCCGGCGCGCGCTACTCCGGCGCCGCCGCGTTCGGCGAAGCCGGCGTCAAGCCCACCGACATCAAATACGCCTCGGTCTATGACAGCTTCACCATCAC
>PKWQ01000003.1 GCA_003133265.1 Acetobacteraceae bacterium | reverse complement strand
GCAGGGTCAGCCACACCACGGTGTCGAACGCCGACTGGTGCGACGATGCGATCAGCGCCGGCCCGGTGCGCGGCAGGTATTGCCACCCGGTGACGACGAAGCTGATGCCGCAGATCGTCCGCGCCCCGCCGACCGCCATCCGAGCCCAGAACCGGACGACGTCGATCACCCGGTGCGGCGCGGTGAAACGCAGCACGGTGCCGACGGCCACGCACCCCCAGGTCATAATGAAGACATACACGTTGTAGATGGCGGAACGAATCAGGATCATCCGGGCNNAATGACTGACAGGCCGATTTCCGTGGCCAGATACTTGGTGAACTCCTCGGCCATAAGACGGAGCCCGCGCAAGCCCTCGAACCCCTGCGGCACCACCGGCAGGGGGTAGAAGACCACATCGGGCATCGCGGCGTGGAACTCGATCAGCGCGCGCGGCATGTGATAGGCGGCGGTGACCACGATCAGCGACCGGACCCCTTCCCGCCGCACCCAGGCCGCGGTTTCGATGGCATTGCCGTGGGTGCTGTGCGCGTCGCGCCCGAGCGTGACCCGCTGCTCCAGCCGGCTGCTCTCCACCCCGGCACGCGCGGCGAATTCGGAGAATTCCGCCCGTCCGCCGATGCCCGACAGCAGCAGCTTCTCCGCCCGCCCCTGCGCCAGTAGCCGCAGTGCCGTCTCCACCCGTTCCGCCCCGCCGGTCAGCGCCACGATGCCGTCCGCCACCGGCACCGGCTGGTCGACCGGCCGGCCAACCAGCCGGATGTACCAGACCAGCCCCGCTCCCCAGCCGAGCACCATTGCCAGCAGCAGCACGCCGGCAAGGCGCCAGACCCGACGCGCGCGCCGGCGCGAGATCATCCGGTGCGGCGCGCGCGGGCCCCTCACGGCAACCGCCGCAGCCAGCCGCGCACCGTTGCCTGCGCGGTCAGGAAGCCGATCACCGCGGCCGTCAGCGGCAGGCCCGGCAACGCGAACCACAATACCGGCGGCAGTACGGCGAACACCAGGATCGGCTGCCCCGCCGCCACTTCCCCGCCCACGAAGGGCGCGGCCAGATGCGCCAGCCCGAGCAGCACCGGCAGGGCGGCCAGCGCGCCGAGCAGCCCGCCCATTGCGGCGAGCAGCGTGGCGCGGCCGGCGAACCGGCCGGCAATGTAGCCGTCGGTGGCGCCCAGGCCATGCACGATCTCGATCGCTTCCCGCCGCGCCGTCAGCCCGGCGCGGGTCGCCACCGCGACCACCGTGGCGGCGACCGCGATCACGATCAGCAGCGCCGCCCCGGCGCAGGCCTGCAGGCTGCGCGCCAGTGCCGACAGCCGGCGCACCCATATCCGATGGCTTTCCACCAATGTGCCGGGCGCCACCGCCTCCAGCCGCCGGCCGAGCGCATCCAGATCGGGGGTTGGCTCGGTCATTCGCACCCGGATCACCCCGGGCAGCGGCANNAGCCAGGGCCGCAGCAGTTCGGACAATTCGTCGTCCGACAGGGCATGCACCTGCATCAGGCCCGGGGTAGCGTCCAGCAGCGCCACCGCCCGGTCCAGCCGGTTCCCGCCGCCCTGCGCCGCCAGGCCGGTTGGCTGCGGCACCTGCACGGTCAACACCGCCCCGGCGCCCTCGCGCCAGTGCTGGGCCAGCGAGGCGGCGCCGACGAAGCCGGTTAGCGCCAGCGCCGCCAGGAACGCCATCGCCGCGACCAGGAACGGCAGGATGCGCCCGGCGAGCGCGCGGCGCAGGCCGAGCTCGTCGAACCCCGCCGGCCGGAATCCGCGCCCAGAGCGTCCTGCCTTGGTTAACCCGCGTCCCGCCATGGCTAAACCGTATCCAGCAGACGGCCGCGATCCAGCCGGAGCATGGGCGCGGGGTGGCGGCCAACCAGCGTTTCATTATGGGTGGCGACCACCACCGTGGTGCCCAGGCGGTTCAGCTCCTTCAGCAGCAGCATCAGCCGCTCGGCCTGGGCGTCGTCCAGGTTGCCGGTCGGCTCGTCGGCCAGNNGCGCGCGCGATCGCGACGCGCTGCTGCTCCCCGCCCGAAAGCTCGGCCGGCCGCGCCGTGGCGTTCCGCGCCAGCCCGACCCAGCGCAGCATCTCCGTCACGTCGGCGCGCAACTGCCCTTCCGGCCGGCCGGCCAGACGCAGCGGCAGGGCGACATTGTCGAAGGCCGAGAGATGCGCGAGCAGCCGGAAGTCCTGGAACACCACGCCGATCCGCCGCCGCAGCTTCGGCAGGGCGCGCCGCTCCGCCGCGCCGATATCGACGCCCAGGATGGACAGCCGCCCGCTGGTCGGGCGCACCGCCAGATACATCAGCCGCAGCAGCGAGGTCTTGCCGGCGCCGGAATGGCCGAGCAGCCAGCGGAATTCCCCTTCCGGCAGATCGAACGTCAGGTTGTGCAAAACGTCCCCCACCCCGGCCCGTTTCGGCGCGCCGCGCTGTCCCTGGCCGGGCAGGCCGTAGTTGAGACCCACTTTCTGGAACCGAATCATACGATAACCGCTCCGCCACCCGGACCATTCTTGCCACCCAGCGCGCCGCGCCGGAACCCGTTGCCTGCATGTGATGGCATTGCCAGCCGGATTGGCCTACCGCACCATGCCATACCACCCCTCAACCAGAGGCCAGCCTATCCATGCGCATCGTCTGCCCCTCCTGTGAAGCCGCCTATGATGTGCCGGACACGCTGGTTGCCCGCAGGCGCACGCTGCGCTGCGCGCGCTGCGGCCGGGAATGGGCAACCGAGCCGCCGCCCGAGCAGGCACCGCCCGCCGATGCCCCGCCGGCGGAAGCCCCAGCGCCAGAAGCCGGCGTACCGGAACCAGTGCCGGAAGTCGTGACGCCGCCTCCGGAGCCGCCGCAGCCGCTCCGGGCCGCCGCCACCCTATCCGAAGCCCTCGCGGACCAGCTCGTGAGCCAGCCGCCATCCCGCCCGGCCGCCGCCACCCTCAGTGGCGGCGCGGTACGGCGCGCCTGGATCGCCAGCCTGGCGCTGCTGGCGGCTTTGGCGTTCGCCGCGTGGCACTATCGCGCCGATGTGATGCATGTCTGGCCGGCAAGCGAGCGGGTCTATCGGGTGTTCGGACCAGCCGGGCAATAGAGGCGGCGGCGCGGCCGCTCAGAACCGCCGCAGCAGCCGGTCTATGTACTCCAGTTCCTCCTGCGGCCGGCCGCGCTCGGCGCCGCGCCGGCGGAGTTCTTCCTGGATCGCCTGGGCGCGCTGGCGTTCCCGCTCTTCCGGCACATGCACCTCGTCGTTCTCGTCGGCGCCCGCGCTGCCCTGCCCCTGCATGCGGCCCAGCGGATCGCGGCCGGAGCCGCTGCCCAACTGCTCGCCGGAGCGGCCGTTCGCCGCGCCGCGCCCATCCCTGCCGTCGCCCAGCGCATTGCCGTCCGTCCCGTCCTCGCCCGGACCGTCGCCCTGGCCGATCTGCGCCGGACCGAACTGACGGGCCATGGCCCGGGCCATTTCCTGCCCGCCCTTCTGCAACGCCTCGATCGCCCGCTGCTCCGCGGCACCCGCCGGGCCGTCCTGCCCGTCGGCCAGCGCCTGCGCCGCGTCGCGCATCGCCTGATCGGCATCCGGCAGGCTGGCCGGAACCTCCCCGGTCAGGTCGCCGAATTGCTGCATCAGCTCGCCCAGCGCCCGGCGCAGCGCCTGCTGCACCTGCCGGTCGGCCTGGCGCTCGGCATCGTTCTGCTCGCGCGGAGCAACCGGGCGCGGGCTGTTCGGGGCATCGTTGGCGCGACCCTGCGCGTGATCCTCCAGCCGGCCCTGCCGGGCGATCATGTCCTGCGCCGCGCTCATCTGCTTGCGGCCGCGCTGACGCCGCTCGGCATTGCGCTGCGCCGCCTGGGGATTGCCGGCACGGGCGTCGCGCAGCCGTTCCAGCATCTGTTCCAGCTCCGCCATGCGGCTTCGGGCCTCGTCCATCTTGCCGGCCCGCGCCGCCTCGCGCGCGGCCTCGGCCATGCGCTCCATCTCGCGCGTGTCCATCCGCATGGCACCGGCGTCCAGTTCCTCCTCGGTGCCGTCGCGGTGCGCCTGCTCGATCAGCGCCTGCAGATGGCGCTCGATGGCCTCCTCCAATTCCTTCAGCGTGCGGTCCAGCTCCGCCAGATTGGCGGCATCCGGCTGGCGCATCGCCTTGTCCAACGCCTCCCGCGCCGCGCGGTTGGCCGCATCCAGCGCGCGGGCGCTGCGGTCGGCCAGCCCGTCCTCCAGCCGCAGCGCCAACTCCCACATATGCTGCTGCACGTCCGGTATCGCCGAGGCGGCGGGATCGCGCGCCAACCGGGAATGGATATCGGCCAGCGCCAGGAACCCGCCGAAATCCCCGGCAAAGGCCTGCGGCGCCAGCAGCAGTTTGTCGAGCCCGACGAGCGCGTCGTCGCGGTCTTCCGGGTGCAGGCTCAGGCCCCGACGCATCGCCACCAGCGCGCGGGCGATCGGATTGAGGAACGTACGCTGCGGCAGCACCAACTCCGCCACATCGCTTTCCCCGCTCTGGCCCGGCGCGTCGCGCGCGATCAGCTTGCCGCGCACCGGCAGCCCGGCCCAGGGATGCGCGGACAAATCCTGGATGCCAACCCCGCGCGCCGATGCCGGTTCGCCGGCGGGCAGTTGCAGCGGCAGCCGCAGCGCCGGCAGGTCCGGCCGCGCGGCCAGCGTCAATTCCACCTCCAGCGACACCACGCCGTAATCGTCGTTGACCGACCAGGGCAGCCGCAGCTGCGGCCCGCGCGGGGAGGGTCCCGGCGGCGCCGTCCAGGCGGCGCGCGGCGGC
>PKWQ01000445.1 GCA_003133265.1 Acetobacteraceae bacterium | reverse complement strand
GACTGACCGCTCTAACCAAGGGATGCGCGCGATGAGCACCACCATGACCAACATCAGGTACGCACCAGTGATTCCGGCCAGCCGTCCCGCGGCGATCAGCAAGCCCCCGGACAGCCGGTTGCGCAGCCGCCCGCGCCGCGCCAGCAGTCCGCGTGCCCGTCCGGCCAGCAGCGCCCAGCCGCCGTCGATCGCCAGCGCGAGGCCGAGGAAGCTCGCCGACAGGATGGCGAGCTGCGCGCCGATCGGCGCGTCGGCGGTGACGAACTGCGGGAAGAAGGCGCCGTAGAACACCAATGTCTTCGGGTTGGTCGCCGATACCACCACGCCGCGCATGAAGATTCTTCCCGGCGCGCGCGGCTGTGCCCTGATCTGGCTCAGATCGGTCGGCGGCGCGCGCCACTGGCGGACGCCGAGCCAGAGCAGATAGGCGACACCGGCCCAGCGCACCCATTCGATCCAGCCGGCCAGCGCGGTCAGCGCGGCGGTCATCCCGAGCGCGGTCAATGCCAACTGCACCAGCATGGCGCTGGAAGTGCCGGCCACTGTCAGCACCCCGTAGCGCGTGCCGTAGGCGACACTGTTGGCGACGATCAGCGCCACGTTCGGCCCAGGGATCAGCATCAGGATGGTCACCGCCAGCACGAAGGTCAGATAGAGATGCAGGTCGATCATGCTCGTCTCCTCACGATGACCCCGATCAGGGCCGCCCGGCGCGATGATACGGATGTCCGGAGGCAATCGCACGCGCGCGGAACAATTGCTCTGCCAGCAGCACGCGCACCAGCATGTGCGGCCAGGTCAGCCGCCCAAGCGAGAGCACCGCGTCGGCCCGCGCGATCACCGTCGCGTCCAGTCCCTCGGCGCCACCGATCAGGAAACACAGCGGCCGGGACAGGCCGAGCCAGCGTTCCAGCAGCTTGGCGAACGCCTCGCTGTCCGGCGCCTCGCCGCCGAGATCGAGCGCCACCGCGAACGCGTTGGCCGGTAGCGCGCCGAGGATCGCGCCAGCTTCCCGGCGCTTCGCCTCCACCGGCGCGCCCTGCGCCTCGGCGATCTCGGTCACCGCGATTTTCGGCCGCAGGCGCGCGTTGTAGCGGGCGAACAGCTCCGCCTCCGGTCCCTCGCGCAGCCGGCCGACGGCGATCAGGCGCATGGCGCGTGACAGTTCGGCGGCGGCATCACACCGTCGTCACGCTCTCTTCGGCCTGATCGAGGTCCGAGCCCCACATCTTTTCCAGCCCGTACAGCGTCCGTGATTCCAGCTTGAACAGATGCACGATGATGTCGCCGGCATCGATCAGCACCCAGTCTGATCCGCTGGCGCCCTCGATCTGCACCCGCTTGATGCCGGCCTCGTGCAGCTTCTTCTCCAGATGCTCCGCCATCGCGGTGATCTGCCGGTCCGCCATGCCGGTGGCGACCACCATCCGGTCGCAGAACGCCGCCTTTCCGGCGAGGTCGAGCGTGACCACGTTCTCGGCCTTGTCGTCTTCCAGGCTGGCGACGATCACGGCCTGCAACGTGTCCAGCGCGGACCGCTCGGTGGGTTTCAGGCTCTGCTTCGGGCCGGTCCTGCGCACCGAGACGGGGCGCGGTCCGGCCACGGCGGCCTTCTTGCGCGGCGTGCCCGGCGTCTTGGCAGCGGCCGGCAGGGGCGGATGCACCGCCTTGCGCGTGGGCGTGCGCTTGCGCGGTGCGTCGGTGGATGCGGGGGGTTTAGTGGGCTTGCGGGCTATGGCACGACTCCTTCGCCGGCGGCACGAATGGCGGTGGCCGAGGCGGCATGTTGTGGGACGGGCAAAAAAATCCAGGCGGGTGGTTCGTAGAACGGCAATACCGAGGCGGCGCTGATCGGCGCGCGCGCGCCGTGAAACCGGTGCGCGGCGCGACCGGCGAGCGCGCGGTGATTATAGGTCGGACGCGGCAATACCGCGACCGGCATCAGCCGCGCGATCGTCGTCCAGTGCCGCCAGCGCGGCAACTGTACCAGATTGTCGGCGCCCATCAGCCAGACGAAGCGCACCAGCGGAAAGCGCCGGCGCAGCGCGCGCAGCGTGTCGACGGTGAAGCGGGTGCCCAGCGACGCCTCGATTCCGCTCGCCACCACGCGCCGTCCGTCGGCGATCCGCACAGCACTGGCCAGCCGGGCGGCCATCGGCGCCATGCCGCGCGCGGGCTTCAGCGGGTTGCCCGGCGAGACCAGCAGCCAGACCTGATCCAGCCCGAGCCGGCGCCGTGCCGCCTCCGCCACATGCGCGTGGCCCGCGTGCGCGGGATTGAACGAGCCGCCGAGCAGCCCGACCCGGATACGGCGGCGGTCGCCGTGTCGGGGCAGCCGGTCCGGCATCACGATGTTTTTCACCCGGTGCCGTTCAGGGGCGCACCTGTCCGGTGCCGGTGACGAGGTAGCGGTAGGTGGTCAACTGCTCCAGCCCCACCGGCCCGCGCGCATGGATGTGCCCGGTGGCGATGCCGATCTCGGCGCCGAAGCCGAATTCCGCGCCGTCGCAGAACTGCGTGGAGGCGTTCCACAGCGCCACCGCGCTGTTCACGCCGCGCAGGAAGATGCTCGCCACTTCCGCGTCCTCGGTGACGATGGCGTCGGTGTGCTCGCTGCCGTGCCGGGCGATGTGCTCCAGCGCCTGCCCGACGCCCTCGACCAC
>PKWQ01000254.1 GCA_003133265.1 Acetobacteraceae bacterium | reverse complement strand
AGGGCTTCGACACGCCCACGCCGCAGATTTCCGGCAAATACGCCAAGCCTGCCTGAGTGGGACCTGCCTGACCGGAGCCGACCCTGACGGGGGGCAGCACTTCGAAATTTCCCTATGGGAATGCGGCCCGGAGGGCGTACTGAGCGCGCGGCGATCGGTACGCCCCTCTGGCGTCTGCCGGCCATGCTGGATCAACCCGTCATGAATTTCCCCCCGATCAATCCCGCGCTGACGCGCGCCCTGATCGCACGCGACTATATCGAGCCGACCCAGGTTCAATCCGCCGTCCTGGAACCGGACGCGATCGGACGCGACCTGCTGGTCTCGGCGCAGACCGGGTCGGGCAAGACCGTCGCCTATGGGCTGGCCTTCGCCTCCACCCTGCTCGGCGAGGCCGAGCAGTTCGGGCGCGCCGGCGCGCCGCTGGCCCTGATCGTCGCGCCGACCCGCGAACTGGCGATGCAGGTCCACGGCGAACTCAGCTGGCTGTACGGGCAGACCGGCGCGCGGATCGTCTCCTGCATCGGCGGCATGGATGCGCGCCAGGAGCAGCGCGCGCTCGCAGCCGGCTGCCACATCGTCGTCGGCACCCCCGGGCGGCTACGCGACCATCTGGAGCGCGGCCGGCTGGACATCTCCGCGCTGTCCGTCGTGGTGCTCGACGAGGCCGACGAGATGCTGGACCTCGGCTTCCGCGAGGACCTGGAGTTCATCCTGGATGCCACGCCGACGGAACGGCGCACCCTGCTGTTCTCCGCCACCATCGCCCGCGACATCGCCGCCCTGGCGCGGCGCTACCAGCGCGACGCGCTGCGCATCGACACGCTGGTGCGCAATCAGGCGCATGGCGACATCGAATACCGCGCCATCCGCATCGCGCCCTCCGAGACCGAGCGCGCCGTGGTCAACGTGCTCCGCTTCTTCGAATCCCGCGCCACCCTGGTGTTCTGCGCCACGCGCGACGCGGTGCGCCGTCTGCACGCCAACCTGCTGGAACGTGGCTTCGCCGCCGTGGCGCTGTCCGGCGAACTCAGCCAGCACGAACGAACCCAGGCGCTGCAATCGCTGCGCGACGGCCGGGCGCGCATCTGCGTCGCCACCGACGTCGCCGCGCGCGGGCTCGATCTGCCCGACCTCGGCCTGGTGATCCACGCCGACCTGCCGACCAACAAGGAAACGCTGACCCACCGCAGCGGCCGCACCGGCCGGGCCGGGCGCAAGGGCATCTGCGTGCTGCTGGTGCCCCATTCCAAGCGCCGCCGCGCCGAGCTGCTGCTGGCCTCGGCCAACATCGACGCCGCCTGGTCCGGCGCGCCGACGGCGGCGGAAATCCGCGCGCTCGACCAGGAGCGCCTGCTGTCCGACCCGATCCTGACCGAGGCCGCGAGCGAGGAAGATCTGGCGCTGGCCCGCACCCTGCTGGCGCGCAGCACCGCCGAGGAGGTCGCCGCCGCGCTGATCCGGGTGCATCGCTCCCGCCTGCCGGTGCCCGCCGACCTGCTGGACACCACGCCCGCGCCGGAGCGGCGGGAGGAGCGGCGCCCGGACCAGCGCGGCTACAAGACCGCCGAGCGCGAGTTGGCGCCGCTGCGCGAGAAGCACGAACGGCCGGAAAACACCGTCTGGTTCCGGATGAATGTCGGCCGCCAGGGCAACGCCGACCCGAAATGGATTCTGCCGCTGATCTGCCGCCTGGGCAACGTCACCAAGCAGGACATCGGCGCGATCCGCATCTTCGACACCGAGACGAAATTCGAGATCTCCCAGACCGTGCTGCCCGGCTTCACCGAGGCGGTGCGCCTGTCCGGCGAGACGGAGATCCAGATAGAGCCGACCACCCCGGCCGGCTACACCCCGCGCCAACTGGCCAAGCCCCCGGCGCGGCACGCCAAGCCAGCCCGGGGCGCTTACGAAAAACCCGGCGCGCGCCCATACAAGGCAGCTAAACCGAGGTGGGCGAAGGCCTGATTCCAACCACTTAAGTATTGGCCGTCAGGGCTGGTGTGTCTCAGCCGACACGCCAGGCAACGGCAGCGGTGTCGGTGCCGCAGACAGCGCCTTTGCCAGCTCGCTGGCTGGCGTGGGCGGCGCTGCTGGGGTCGCGGGCGTCGTAGTTGCCGGCATCACAGTCGCCGGCATCACAGTCGCCGGCACCGAGGCAGCGGCCGCGGCCGCTCCCGGCGGCTTGTCCTTGTCCGGCTGCTTATCGGTTTCCGCCGGCTTGTCCTTGCCCGGTGCCGGCTTAGGCTCGGCCACCGGCACGGTGTAGTCGGGCACGATACGGGCCTGGTTGCCGGCGATGACCAGCACCTTCTGCCCCAGCGGCAGCGGCTCGGCGTCCTTCTGCGTCACCGAGACCAGTTCGCCGTTGCCCTTGCGCACCACATACTCGAACGCGGTGGTATCGGTCGTGGCGTGCTCCACCGTGGTGCCGACGATACCGCCGACCAGCGCTCCGCCCAGCGCTCCGAACGCCGCGCCTACCCCGCCGCCCGGCGCCTGGGAGCCGGCGATGCCGCCCGCTGCCCCGCCGACGATCGCACCCACCGCGCCGGAGGTGGAGACATCGACCTGACGCACACCGACGATAACGCCCTGCTCGACCTTGTTGGCCTGCTGGACGGCACCGGAGGCGTAGGTGTTCGGCGAGTAATCCGGCCCGCACCCGCCGAGCGCGGCAAGCACGGACGCGGAAAGGGCAAGCCTGAGGAAACGAACCACGGGCAACTGACCATTTTTGTGATGAGAGGCCGTTAAATAGGGTCTTCCATGCCGTCATGTCACCCGGGAATTGCACAGCACTGCCCCGCCCGTGATTAAGCCCCGGCGATCGCGGCGCCAGCAGCACCGTTGCAGCCGTCAGCCGGCCCATCCACGATGCGCCATGCGATCCTTCCCTTCGAATCCGATCCGCGATCGCCGAAAACAGCGGTGTTTTGCCGGCTCGCTCGGGTTGCACCTGGCGGCCTGTGCCTTGGTCCTGGCTTCGGCGCGGTCGTCTGCGCCCCCCGCGCCGGAACCGTCGTTCGCCGTCACCGTGCTGTTCGAGGCGCCGATCCAGCCAGGGGCTCCTCTCGCGCCGTCCGAACCCGCCGCCGCACCGGAACCCGAACAGCCGCCACCGCCCGAGCCCGCGCCGGCCGTCGTTGCCGCCCCCCAACCGGCGCCACGCCCCGAGATCCGACC
>PKWQ01000355.1 GCA_003133265.1 Acetobacteraceae bacterium | reverse complement strand
ATGGAAAAGAAGAACAGGATCGAGGCCACGCCCGTGGTCACGGCCAGCAGCAGGAAGCTGATGCCGTTGAATACAAAGTTGTCTGTGTGCTGGAGGAAGACCACGGCCAGCACGTCGCGCGCTCCGGCGTTCAGGGCAATACTGCCCAGGCCCAGCAGCACCATCAGGATTGCCAGCCCGAAGGCAATCACCTGGTTATGCAGATAGTTGCGGCTCTTGGTCACGCCCCAGGCCTGGTTCAGCGCCACTTCCAACGGTAGAAAAATTCCGGTGCAGGCGATCAGAATCATGACGAGCGAAAAGACCTGCACACCATGCCGCGAGGCAGTATGGTAAAGATTCAATGCAACGAATCCCTGGTTTGAAGGCATGAAATAGTCCACCATGTCCGTGATCACCTTCTCCATCGCGGGTGAGTGGAAGACCGAATGGGCCAGCGTGTAGAGCAGCACAATAAACGGGATGAAGGAGAGAATGGCGTTGGCCGCCACGCTGAAGGCGAAGGTATGCACCTCGCTGTCAAGCAGATAGGCCAGCAGCGCTTTTCCGTCCATGCGCCAGCGGTACCACTTGGACCGGGTGGCCGGTTCGGGCGGATCGGTCAGGCCTGAAGCCTCGATCACCTTTTCCGCTATCGAGCCGGAGCTTGAATCATCAGCCATGTGCTACCCCTTGTCTGGAGCCATTGAATCTCCACGGCCCAAGTGCACGTGGCGCAACAGCCGGATGGTTGCTTCTTCAAGGATAGACCCTCTGACTGATGCCCGGGCTCAGGATGCCTGCGGCGGATTGCCTGCGGCGTGCAGCTTTTTCAGCGCCCATCGGGCCGCCGTGCGCACGCCTTCGTCCGCGGCGGCGGTCCACTTCTCCAGCCAGGGCGCAAGTCGTTCTTGCCCGCTGTTGCCCATGGCGATGGCTGCATTCCGCCGCAACCCCAGGAATCCGGCCCTGCGTACCGGCGAGCCGTTAAAGTGCCGTTCAAACTCCGCTTCGTCGAGTTGAGCCAGCCAATCCAGCGCCGGATTCACCAGTTCCCGGCGCGCCTCCAGTTCAGGGTCCGCGCTGAGGGGCGATTTGCGATTCCACGGGCACACGTCCTGGCAAATATCGCAACCGAAGACCTGCCGCCCCATTCCCTCCATCAGCTCAGCCGGGATGGTTCCGCGGTGTTCGATGGTCAGATAGGAGATGCAGCGCGTCGCATCCAGCCGGTAGGGTGCCGGGAAGGCGGCGGTGGGACAGGCGCTCAAGCATTTACTGCATGTGCCGCAGCGATCCGCGTGCGCCGGGTCGGGCGGGATATCCAGCGTGGTGTAGATTTCGCCCAGGAACAGCCACGAACCATGCGCGCGCGACACCAGATTGGTGTGCTTGCCTTGCCAACCCAGCCCGGCGTGGCTCGCCAGCGGCTTTTCCATCACCGGCGCGGTATCCACGAACACCTTCACCCCAGCGGCGAAGCGTGTGGCGACGAACTGCGCCAGATGCTTCAGCATGCCCTTGGCGACATCATGATAGTCGCGGTTGCGGGCATAGACCGAGATGTTGCCGCGCTCCGGCCGGGCCAGCGTCTCCAGCGGGTCGCCCTCGGGCGCGTAGGAAAGACCCACCGCGATCACGCTCCGCGCCTCCGGCCACAGCGATCGCGGATGGCTGCGCTGCTCGGTCCGTTCGGCCAGCCAGCCCATGTCGCCATGCTGGCCGCGTGCAAGAAAATCCGTCAGCCGGGCGCGGGCCTCCGGGCCAAGCTCGGCGCGGCAGAAGCCGACGGCGTGAAAACCGAGCGCGAGCGCCCGGTCCCTGATGGCTCCGCGCGGATCGTCAGCCCCGGCCACGATAAGGGGCGACATCCTGCGGCGGGATGAAGGCGCCGTCGGGCGGGGTGCCGGTCTGATAGAACACGTCGATCGGCATGCCGCCGCGCGGATAGAAATAGGCGCCGATGCGCAGCCACACCGGATCGAGCAGCGCGACCAGCCGCTCCGCGATCGTCATCGTGCAGGCCTCGTGGAACGCGCCGTGATTGCGGAAGCTGCCCAGGAACAGTTTCAGCGACTTGCTCTCCACGATCCAGTCGCGCGGGATGTAGTCGATGACGATGTGGGCGAAATCCGGCTGGCCGGTCAGCGGGCAGAGCGAGGTGAATTCCGGGCAAGCGAAGCGCACCACATAGTGCTTGCCGCGTGCCGGGCTGGGCACGCGCTCCATCGTCGCCGCGTCCGGCGAGGCGGGCGCCGCCGTCGGTTGGCCAAGCTGGGTCAGGCCGGCATAGGGCTTCTCGGTCATCTCGGTTCCTCCCCGGCCTGCCAGACGGCGCGCACCGCCTCGGCGTGCGCGGCCAGCCGGCCGGCGATAATGGCCGCGCGCAGGCCGGCCATCAGGTCATGATAATAGCTTAGATTGTGCCAGGTCAGCAGCATCGGCCCCAGCATCTCGTCGGCGCGGAACAGATGATGCAGATAGGCGCGGGTGTGGCGCGTGCAAGCCAGACAGCCACAGGCGGGGTCCAGCGGACGGTCGTCGGCGGCGAAGCGGGCGTTGCGCAGGTTGAACACGCCTTGCGACGTATAGGCCCGCGCGGTGCGCCCGGCGCGGGTCGGCATCACGCAGTCGAACATGTCGATCCCGCGCGACACCGCGCCGATCAGGTCGTCCGGCGTGCCGACGCCCATCAGATAGCGCGGCCGGTCGGCGGGCAGTTGCCGCACGGTATGATCCAGTACGGCGAACATCGCCTCCTGCCCCTCGCCGACCGCGAGGCCGCCGATGGCGAAACCTTCGAAGCCGATGTCGGTCAGCGCGCGGGCCGAGCGGTCGCGCAGGTGCGGATAGACGCTGCCCTGGACGATGCCGAACAGCCCGTAGCCGGCGCGCGGCACGAAGGCGTCCTTGGACAGCAGCGCCCAGCGCATCGACAGCTCCATCGACGCGGCGGCCTGCTCCTCGGTGGCGGGGAACGGGGTGCATTCGTCCAGCGCCATGCTGATGGTGGCGTCCAGCAGATGCTGGATCTCAATCGAGCGGGCCGGCGTCAGGCGGTGGCGGGAGCCGTCGATATGCGACTGGAAGGTGACGCCGTCGGCGTCCATTTTCCGCAGTTGCGCCAGCGACATCACCTGGAAGCCGCCGGAATCGGTCAGGATCGGGCCGGGCCAGTCCATGAAGCGATGCAGCCCGCCGAGTGCCTCGATCCGTTCGGCGCCGGGGCGCAGCATCAAATGGTAGGTGTTGCCCAGCACCAGCCGCGCGCCGGTGGCGCGCACCGCGTCGGCCGTCATCGCCTTCACCGTGCCGGCGGTGCCGACCGGCATGAACACCGGGGTCGCCACCTCGCCATGCGCGGTGCGCAGCACGCCGGCGCGGGCGGGGCCGTCGGTGGCGATGACATCGTGAGTCAGGCTCATGCCGGTTCCGGGGTCAGCAGGGATGAATCGCCGTAGGAATAGAACCGATAGCCCGAAGCGACGGCATGGGCATAGGCCGCGCGCATCCGCTGGGTTCCTGCAAAAGCGCAGACCAGCATGAACAGGGTCGAGCGCGGCAGATGAAAATTGGTCATCAGCAGATCGACGGCGCGGAAACGGTGGCCGGGCAGGATGAACAGGTCGGTCTCGCCGGAGAATGGCTGGATTTTCCCCGCCTCGTCCGCCGCCGCTTCCAGCAGCCGCAATGAGGTGGTGCCGACCGCCACCACGCGCCCGCCGGCGGCGCGGGCCGCGTTGATCGCTTGCGCGATGGCGGGGAGAATTTCGCCGCGCTCGGCATGGATATGGTGGGCCGAGATGTCGTCGCAGCGGACCGGCAGGAAGGTGCCGGCGCCGACATGCAGCGTGACCGTCGCGCGCCCGATCCCGCGCGCATCCAGCGCCGCGAGCAGCGCGGGCGTGAAATGCAGCCCGGCGGTGGGCGCGGCG
>PKWQ01000124.1 GCA_003133265.1 Acetobacteraceae bacterium | reverse complement strand
GGCCCGGCCGCGGCGCAGCCGGCCACGGTGCCGCGCGACAGGACGATGACGCTGGTGTGGACCGGCAGCCGCGATGGGCGCTGGGTCGATTTCGATCTGTGGAACGCCTACTGCATCGGCGCCAACCACCAGAATGGGCCGAACCTGATCTACGAGCCGCTGGCCTATTACAGCGCCTTCGCCGACAAGACCTACATGTGGCTGGCAGAGAGCTACACATACACGCCGGACTTCAAGCAGCTGACGATCAAGACGCGGCCGGGCATCAAGTGGAGCGACGGCGTCGCCTTCAGCGCCGAGGACGTCGCGTACACGCTGAACACACTGCGCGACTATGGGCCCAAGGTGAAATGGGGCGTCGACGTACAGCAGGCGGTGGCTAAGGCGACCGCGACCGATGCCAACACCGTGGTGGTGGATTTCAAGATCCCTTCGCCGCGCTTCTTCTTCTTCATGACCTACAAATACGATATCGGCGTCTACATCGTGCCGAAGCACATCTTCGAAGGGCAGGACTGGACCACCTTCAAGCATTTCGATATTGCCAAAGGCTGGCCGGTCAGCACCGGGCCGTGGCAGGTAACCAACGCCTCGTTGCAACAGAAAGTGTTCGACCGGCGGGCGAGCTGGTGGGCCGCGGATGCCAAGCTCGCGCCGCTGCCGCAGGTGCTGCGCAACATCTGGTTGCCCGGCGTGGGCGAGCAGCAGATGGCGCAGGCGATCATCACCGACCAGATCGATGCCAGCGCCGGGCTGCAGCCGGCGACCTTCCCAACCATCTTCCGGCAGAACCAGAAGATCATCACCCATGCCGGCCGCAAGCCGCCATACGGCTATGTCGATTGGTGGCCGATCTCGTTGTACGTCAACAACGAGGCCAAGCCGTTCGACGACCGCGACGTGCGCTGGGCGCTGAGCTACTACATCGACCGCACGCAGTTGATCGACGTGGCGTATTCCGGTGCCAGCCAGAGCTCGGCGCTGCCGCTACCGGCGTACAAGCCGTTGCAGCCCTATTTCGACGTGGTGAAGGACCTGCTGGCCAAGCACGATACGCTGGAGGTGAACCCCAAGAAAGGCGACGCGCTGCTGACCGGCAAGGGCTACAAGAAGGACAGCGCCGGGTTCTGGGCCGACGCCAAGGGCGAGCGCCTCAAGATCGAGATCATCGGCTTCGGCGCCAGCGGCGCCGGCATGGGCCCGGTGCTATCGGAGATGCTGAAGCGGCGCGGCATCGATGCAGGCTTTGCATTGCCGCCGGATTTCGACGACCGTTTCCAGAAGGGCCAGTTCACCGGCGCGATCTACGGCCATGGCGGCAGCATCAACGAGCCCTATGCGACGCTGCGGCTGTATCAGGGTGCGAGCATCGCTGTACCCGGCGGACACCAGGCGAATTTCGCGCGCTGGAAGAACGCCGACTACGACAAGATCGTCGACGAGATGTTCAGCACCGATCCGGCCGACGTCGCCAAGCTGTCGGCGCAATGGCGGCGGGCGATGGAGATCTGGCTGCCCGACCTGCCGGATATCCAGCTGGTACAGAATTTTCACCGCATAGCCATGGACACCACCTACTGGAAGAACTGGCCGACCGCCGAGAATGCCTATGTCAACGGCGCGCATTGGCATCTGACCTTCGCGATGGTGCTGTGGAATCTGCAGACGGTGTAATGCGCGCCACGCGTAAGAGCCAAGGATAGGTATGCAAGCGGTCTATATCGCCAAGCGCTTCGGTGTGTTCCTGCTGATCATCTGGCTGGCGGCGACGCTGAACTTCTTCCTGCCGAAGCTGTCAGGGCAGGACCCGGTCCGCACCAAGCTGTTGCAGCAGGCGGCCCTTGGCGGCAACGTGCAGGCCGGCATGGAGGAAATGGTCAAGGAGTACAATGCGCGCTTCGGCCTGGACCGGCCGTTGCTGACCCAGTACGGCAGCTATCTCTACGATGTCGGGCATCTGGACCTGAACTACTCGATTGCCAACTATCCGCGTACCGTCAAGGAACTCATCGCCGAGGCGCTGCCCTGGACGGTAGGTCTGCTGGCCACGACGACGCTGCTGTCGTTCGGCATCGGCACGCTGCTGGGGGCCTTGCTGGCCTGGCCGCGGGCGCCGTTCTGGCTGCGTTACATGATGCCGCCGCTATGGGCACTGCATGCCATTCCGTTCTTCCTGCTTGGCCTGATACTGATCTACATATTCGCGTTCCAGGTGCAGTTGTTGCCGATGTTCGGCGGCTACAGCCCCGGCGCCGTGCAGGGCTTCACCTGGGCATTCGTCGGCGATGTCGCGGTGCATTCGATCCTGCCGGCGCTATCGATCATCCTGGTTTCGATCGGCGGCTGGGCGCTGACCATGCGCGGCATGATGGTGACGACCATGGGCGAGGATTACGTGGTGTTCGCCGAGGCCAAGGGGCTGCGCGCCAGCACGGTATTCCTGCGCTACTGCGTGCGCAACGCGATCCTGCCGCAGACCACGGCACTGGCGCTGGCGCTGGGCCAGATCCTGTCCGGCGCGGTGCTGGTGGAGGTGATCTTCGGCTTTCCCGGCATCGGCGCGCTGCTGTTCCAGGCGATCCAGGAGAATGACCAGTTCCTGATCCAGGGGATCGTGTTCACGGTGATCGTGGCGCTGGGGCTGGCGACCTTGGTGCTGGACATCGTCTATCCGTTGCTGGATCCGCGAATTTCGTATCGGCGGACATGAGGATGCGCGGATTGATCTCCTATGTCGGGCGGAATCGTTCGTTGCTGGTCGGCACGCTGCTGTTGCTCGCGCTGGCGCTGTTCGTCGGCATCGGCAGCATTTTCGTGGACACCGAGGACGCGCGGGCGTTGTCGGTGCCGTCGCTGCGGCCGCCGTCCTGGGAATACCCGTTCGGCACCGACCGGCAAGGGCGCGATCTGCTGGCGGTGATGATCGCGGGCACACCGCTGACCCTGCGCATCGGCTTCATCGCCGGCTTTCTCGGCGTCGGCATCGGTGCGGTGCTGGCGTTCACCGCGGCGTTCTATCGCGGCATGACCGATACGGTGATCCGCAGCATCGCCGATATCGGCCTGACCGTACCGGGCCTGCTGGTGCTGATCGTCATCGCCGTGTCGATCAAGAGCAGCCTGACGGTAAACGAGATGGCGATCATCGTCGCCTCGCTGGCCTGGCTCAATCCGACGCGGACCATCCGCGCGCAGGTGCTGACCTTGCGCGAGCGCGGCTATGTCGAATTGGCGGCGATGTCCGGCATGGGCGGACCGGAGATCATCTTCCGCGAACTGATGCCGAACCTGTTGCCCTATCTCGCGGCGACGTTGGTCAGCGCCGTGTCGGCGGCGATCCTCGCCTCGATCGGGCTGGAGGTGCTGGGGCTCGGGCCAATGGACTCGCCGACCCTCGGCATGACGTTGTACTGGGTGAATTTCAATGCGGCGATGATCAACGGCTGGTGGTGGTGGTGGGTGCCGCCGATCGTCATCATCGTCATGGTGTTTCTCGGGCTGTTCTTCGTGACCGTGGGGCTGGATGAAATCGCCAATCCGCGGCTGCGGAAATCGGCATGAGCGACGCTGTCCTGGAAGTCAGGGATCTGCGCGTATCGTATGCGCATCCGCTCGGCGCGGTGCGCGCGGTGGACGGCGTCAGCTTCAGCCTGGCGCCGGGCGAGCGCCTCGGGTTGGCTGGCGAATCCGGCTCTGGGAAGTCCACCCTGGCGCTGGCGATCCTGCGGATGATCCGCCCGCCCGGGCGCATCGAGGGCGGCAGCGTGCGGCTGGACGGGGTGGAATTGTCGGCGCTGGACAACGAGGCGATGCGGCGGTTGCGGCTGGCGGGGATCGCGCTGGTGCCGCAGGGCTCGATGAACTCGCTCAATCCGGTGATGCGTATCGGCCGGCAGATCGAGGACGCGCTGGCCGATCACGACCTGTCGCTACCGCGTGGCGCGCTCGATGCGCGGATCGCCGACCTGCTGTCGACCGTCGGGCTGCGGCCGGGGGTGGCGGCGATGTACCCGCACGAGTTGAGCGGTGGCATGAAGCAGCGCGCCTGCATCGCCATCGCCATCTGCCTNNTCCGGCGGCATGCGCCAGCGGGTGCTGATCGCCATCGCCATCGCACTGGAACCGGCGCTGATCATCGCCGACGAGCCGACCAGCGCGCTGGATGTGGTGGTGCAGCGGCAGGTGATTGAGACGCTGGCGCGGGTGCAGCGCGATCTCGGCGCCGCGGTGATCCTGGTAGGGCACGACATGGGGCTGATGGCGCAGTTCGTGGACCGTCTGGGCATCATGTACGCCGGACGGCTGGTGGAGGTGGCGCGGGTCAGTGAGATGGTGACGGTGCCGCGGCATCCCTATACGCGGGCGCTGATCTCCAGCCTGCCGTCGCTGGACCGCAAGGGGGGGTTGCAGGGTATTCCCGGACTGGCGCCGCTGCTGCGGGACCTGCCGAGCGGCTGCGCCTTCAATCCGCGCTGCCCGCTGGCCGTCGAGCGCTGCCGGCGGGAGACGCCGGCGCTGCGGCCCGTGGGCGAGGATGCCGTCGTGGCCTGCCATCTCGCGGAGGCGGCGCCATGAGCGTGCTGTTGCGGGCCGAGCATGCCGGCAAGACCTATGGGCCGCTGACCGCGCTGCGCGACGTGTCGCTGGCGATCGACCAGGAGCGGCCGTCGATCATCGCGGTGGTCGGCGAGAGCGGCAGCGGCAAGACCACGCTGGCACGCATGCTGCTGGGGCTTGTGGCGCCGACGACGGGACGGGTGCTGTATCGCGGCGAGGACCTGCGCAAGCTCGGCGCGGAGCGGCGGATGGCCTTCCGCCGCGACGTGCAGGCGATCTTCCAGGACCCGTATGAGGTCTACAACCCGTTCTACCGGGTGGACCATGTGCTGACGACGCCGGTACGCAAGTTCCGGTTGGCGAAGAGCACGGCGCAAGCGCGCGCGCTGATCGAGACGGCGCTGCGCGCGGTGGGACTGCGGCCGGAGGAGATTCTCGGGCGGTTTCCGCATCAGCTCAGCGGCGGACAGCGGCAGCGCATCATGGTGGCGCGCGCGCTGCTGCTGCGGCCGAAGCTGATCGTCGCGGACGAACCGGTGTCGATGGTCGATGCGTCGCTGCGGGCAACCATCCTGGGGTCGCTGCGGACGCTGCACGAGGAGCTGGGAATATCCGTCGTTTACATCACGCATGACCTGGCGACGGCATATCAGATCAGCGACAACATCCTGGTGATGTACCGGGCCGGGGTGGTGGAGGCCGGGGCAGTCGAGGGGATCGTGACGCAACCCGAGCATCCCTACACGCGGCTGCTGATTGCCTCGATCCCACGGGTGAGCACCGAGCGGAACTGGGTAACCGAGGCGGAGCCGACGGCGGCCGGGGTGGCGGCGGCGGGCGGCTGCAGCTTCGTCGACCGCTGTCCGGTGGCCATGGCCGAATGCGCCGAGGCGGTGCCGCCGCTGTATCGGACGGCGGCTGATCGGGTGGTGGCCTGCTATCGCTACCGGATGGCGCCGGAACTGGCGGCGGCGGATCTCGGGACGGTTCTCGTCGGGGGATGCGGGCCAGGATCGAGCGCAGCATCGGGGTGATTGGCCCATCATCGTCGCGTGCAAGCCGGTCGTACCAGACCGTCGGACCGGCTTGCCGCTTGCTGGAAGCGCAGCCGGTGGCATACTCGTCCCAACTAAGGGGATGATAAACAAATGAAAGTCTATGAAGCGATCGCCGGGACGCTGGTGGCCGAAGGCTGCAACGAGTTATTTGGCCTGATGGGCGACGGCAACATGTCGCTGTGGGGCGCCCTCGGCAAACGCAGAGACGTGAAAATCACCTCCGCCAGGCATGAGGCAGCCGCGGTGTCGATGGCCGACGGATATTCCCGCACCACCGGCAAGGTGGGCGTGGCGATGGTCACTTGCGGCCCCGGCCTAACCCAGGTCGGCACCTCCCTCATCGTCGCCGCGCGCAACAAATCGCAGCTTGTCCTGGTGGTCGGTGAAATTCCCGCCGGCGCCAAGAACAAGACCCAGACGATGGATCAGCGCCGCTTTGTCGAGGCGTGCAGTTCCCGCTTCCACACCATCACCAGCGCCGACAACATGGCGGAGGAAATCGCCGAGGCGTTCTATGCCGCCCGGGTTCATCGCGTGCCGGTCGTGCTGAACCTGCCGATGGACCTGCAAGAGCAATCCTTCGACNNTCGACTGGGACTTCGATTATCGTCCCTCGACACTATTCTTGCCGCCCCGGGTTGAAAACCCGCACCCTGACCTGCTCGCCCCGGTGATCGAGAAGCTGATGGCGGCGGAACGCCCCGTCATCATAGCCGGCAAGGGCGCGATGGCGGCAAAAGCAAAGGACGAGATTCTCGCCCTGGCCGACCGGGTCGGCGCGCTTCTGGCCACCTCGCTCCAGGGCAAGGGTTTTTTCGCCGGCAACCCGTGGGATATCGGCATCGCTGGCGCCTTCGCCTCGGCCCCGTCGGAGAGGCTCCTGGCGGAGGCGGACTTCGNNCGACCGAAGGCGGCCTGCTGTTCCCTTCGGCCGAGGTGGCACGCATCGACATCAAGCCGATGCCGGAAGAGATCGGTGTGATCCCCGGCCTCTATGTCCAGGGCGACGCCAAAAAGGCGGTGGCCGCGATCAATGAGGCATTGGAATCCCGCCAAATCCGCAAGGAAGGTTTTCGAAATGCCGCCACCCAGGCCGTGCTGAACGAGGCGCCGCACGCGTTCCCGACACCGGCCGACGGCCTCGACCCGCGCGCCCTGGCGACCAACCTGGCCGCCGCACTGCCGAAGGGCGTCCTGGTGACCTGCGGCGCCGGCCATTTCTTCTCCTGGCCCGCGATATACATGGCGCTGCCGGAAGGCGCGGAGATCCAATTCTCCTACCAGTTCGGCGCGGTCGGACAGGGGCTGCCGCTGGCGGTCGGCACCGGTGTCGGCAATCCGGGCCGCCCGCACGTCGTCATCGAGGGCGACGGCAGCATGATGTTCAACCTGCAGGAACTACAAACAATCTGCCGCTACAATATCCAGATGGTGCTGATCGTCTGGAACGATGGCGGCTACGGTGCCGAGGTCCACAAGCTGGCGGTGAAGGGCTTCGATCCCGCCCTCGCGCAATGGGATTCCCCCGATTTCGTCGCGATTGCCAAGGCGTTCGGTGGCGATGGCGTGACGCTGTCGCGTGTCTCCGATCTTGGCGCCGCGGTTCAGGCGGGGCTGACGAAGGGTGGCCTCTATCTGATCGATGCCCGCGTGTCCCCGACCACGGCAAGCGATCCCTATGCCAAGGTCCATCAGGGCATTGAAAACCGGGCGCCGCTGCTGCGTCCGGTCGCGTAACAGAAGATGCATTTCGAAGGACAGTTCAGCGTTCCCGGCAAGGCGGCGGACATCATCCGCCGCTTCGCCGATATTCCGCGCATGGCCGGATGCATGCCCGGCGCGGTGCTGGAGCCGCGAGCCGAGGATGGTTCCTGGCCAGGCGCGATGGTTGTATCGTTCGGCCCCAAGAAGGTGAACTTCAAGGGGCGGGCCAACTGCGAGTTCGACTTCGATGCCCTGACCGGATCCGTGCACGGGCGTGGTTCGGCGGATTTGCGAGCCGCCCGGATCGGGGTGAAGGTCGCGTTCAGCCTGCACGACGATCCGGCAGCCACGACGCCAACCACGCTGGTAAAGATCGTCTCGGACGCTGAACTCGGCGGCGTGCTTGCGGATTTCGCCAAGACCGGCGGCATCGCGGTGGCGAATGTCATCATGGCGGATTTTGCTCGGCGAGCCGCGGCCGAATTCGCCAAGAACGATGTCCCGATGGCGGCCGCGGAGGCAACGCCCATGCCGGAGGCTGCTTCACCACCACCACCCGTGCCGCTCGCCGCTCATACGTTGCTGTGGGCCGTCATCAAGGCGCAGTTCGTGCAACTTGCCCGCTGGCTCGGTTTCAGACGCTGATCAGCCGGCGCAAGCCAATGGACCGTTCGATTGGAGTGAGAAATGGTTGGATTTGCGGTTTCTGCCTCTGTCAGTCTGGCCATACCTTTAATTTAGGCTTGCCCGCCAGTCTGGGCC
>PKWQ01000398.1 GCA_003133265.1 Acetobacteraceae bacterium | reverse complement strand
AACGCTCGCGCCGGCGCGCTTTGCCGCCGCGCCGGGCATGTTGCGGTCTTACGCTTCCGGCTGGGCGTCGCGGAAATACGGCTCGACCGTGCCGCGCAGTTTCATCGTCAGCGGGGCACCGTGCCGGTCCACGGTCTTGCCGATGGCGATGCGGACCCATCCCTCGCTGACGCAGTATTCTTCCACGGTGGTCTTTTCGGCACCGTTGAACCGTATCCCCACGCCCCGCTCCAGGACGGCGGCATCGTAATGCGGGCTTTTCGGGTTGTTCGACAGATGGTCGGGCGGGCTATGGGTCATCGGATCGGCCTTCGGGCAGGGGGCAGCGATTGCGTGGGCCCGTGATAGCGGCCGCTGGCATCAATTCCAATCCATGTCCGCGTCGCCGTCGATCCAGGGTCTATCGCGGGGGCGGGCTGTGCGGAAAATCACGAATTCTGGCGCTTGCCCACCAGTTGTACGCCGCTCCGCCCGCCATCAACACGCAGGTTCCCAGGAACACGGCGCGCATGCCGATATGGCCGCCGACGAAGCCGCCGGCCAGCGNNNGCAACGCCCATCAGGAAGCGCAGCCCGACCAGCTGCCATCCTGCGTTGACGAAGGCCTGCGGGATCAGCAGCAGGGCCGAGGCCAGCAGGCAGCCGATGATGACGTTCCAATGCCCGAACCGATCCGCGAGCTTGCCGAGGCGGGAGGCGGACAGGATGCTCCCCAGCGCCGCCGCCGACATCGTCAGGCCGGAGACCATTGTCACGTGGCTGGCATCATGGACCAGTTGCGCGACATAGACGGTGATGATCGGCTCGATCGACATGTTGGCGAACATGAACAGCAGCCCGGTGGCCAGCATCGCCACGATCGGGCGCTTGTCGGGGATCGCCGCCCATCCGCTATGGCGCTTTGCCGTCTTCGGTCGGGGGGGGCGTGCCTCTTCCTTGATCAGAAAGGCGGTCGCCAGGAACGCCACGAAGATGATCGCCCCCGCCGCCAGGAATGTCTGGCGGATGCCGATCAACGGCGGCAGAGCGCCACCGACCAGCGGGCCGACGAGATTGCCGGCCATGATCCCGGAAGCCAGCATGCCGAGCGCCCAGCCGGACCGGCCCTTCGGGGTCTGCGTCGCC
Organism: Acetobacteraceae bacterium; assembly: GCA_003133265.1. Classification (GTDB taxonomy): domain Bacteria; phylum Pseudomonadota; class Alphaproteobacteria; order Acetobacterales; family Acetobacteraceae; genus PALSA-911. The sequence goes on along the minus strand of PKWQ01000398.1, from coordinate 6,754 downwards.
ACCAGCACGGTCGATCCCGAGGAATACCCGCCGAGAAACCCGGCCAGCAGCCTCAACGCCACCAGTTGCCAGACATCCTGCGCCAAGCCGATCAGCGACATGGCGACCGCCATGCCGAGGCTGGCGCGGATCATCATCAGCTTGCGCCCATACAGGTCGGCCAGCCGGCCCCATAGCGGCGCGACCAGGCCGGCGGTGAGGAACGTCGCGCCGAAGGCGACGCCGGACCACTCAACGATGGCCGCGTGGTCCTTCACGCCGAGCTGCTCGACATAGAGCGGCAGAAACGGCAGCAGCAGCGTCATCGCCATGATGGTGGTGAAGGAACCGAACACGCAGACGAACAGGTTCCCGCGCCAATGGATCGAGACGGCGCTCTCGGCGGCATCCATGCCGGGCGTAGCGGCGTTGTCGGTTTCGGCGCTCATGTTCAAACCCGCCCCACGATGGCGCCGGCGGCATGCCGTCGCCGCTTCGGCATAGCCAAACCGGATGCGCGCCTACCACGGCTGGTGGTGCATCCCGAGGCTGCGCACAATATCATGTATAGCCAAACATGTCCGCGAACACTAGCCTTGCAGTCCCCGCAGCAGGTCGAGTGCCCCATCATGTCCGCCACCCCCACCCATGCCGCCGACGAGCACCCCGTCAAATTCGACCTGCTGACCGAAAATCCGGTCTACAAGCCGTTCCGCTACCCCTGGGCCTACGAAGCCTGGCTGACNNGAGCGCAACCTGCTGACGCAGATATTCCGATTCTTCACCCAGGCGGACGTCGAGGTGAATAATTGCTACATGAAGCAATATTCGCGGGTATTCAAACCCACGGAAGTGCTGATGATGCTCTCGGCGTTCTCCAATATCGAGACAATCCACGTCGCCGCGTACAGCCACCTGCTGGATACGATCGGCATGCCGGAGCTTGAATACCAGGCCTTCCTCAAATACAAGGAGATGAAGGCCAAATACGACTACATGCAAACATTCAGCGTCGACAGCAAGCACGAGATCGCCAAGACGCTTGCCGCCTTCGGTGCCTTTACCGAAGGGCTGCAATTATTTGCGTCCTTCGCGATTCTGCTGAATTTTCCCCGTTTCGGGAAAATGAAGGGCATGGGTCAGATCGTCACTTGGTCGGTGCGCGACGAGTCGCTGCATTGTCTGTCGATGATCCGGTTGTTCCGCACCTTCGTGCAGGAAAATCCGGAAATCTGGACCGAGGAGCTGAAGCGCGAGATCTATCTGACATGCGCGACCATCATCGATCACGAGGACGCCTTCATCGACCTTGCCTTCGAGGCCGGCGCGGTGGAAGGGCTGACCCCGCGCGAGGTAAAGGAATATATCCGCTATATCGGCGACCGGCGGCTGACCCAGCTCGGTCTCAATCCGCTGTTCCACGTCGACAAGAACCCGCTGCCATGGCTCGACGAGATGCTGAATGCGGTGGAGCACGCCAATTTCTTCGAGAACCGGGCCACCGAATACAGCAAGGCGTCCACGATCGGATCATGGGAGGACGCATTCGCCGAATACTTGGCGGAATCTGCGCCGCCCGGTGTCGGCGCATCGCCCGAATAGCGGGCAGCGGCGCGGCATGGCAAAAAACAAGCCGAGAGCCTGGGAAAGGAGCAGAAGAACATCGCAAGCGGCTTGTGATCGTCATCACCGTGGCCGTAGAACCGATTTTGACACGTATATTGCAGATATACCGAAATATTATCGTTATTTTGACGATAACCCACGGTGGTGCGACATACTGTTACTTGATACAAGGTCGGGGATTCTTGGGCAGGCATTGTCGGCCTGGGGCACGTAACCGGGGTTGATCCGCTGGGGACAGTCCCGCAGAACAAGAGTCTGGTTGGTTCCCAAGACCGTGCAACGCTGCGATTTCTGGAATAAGCTGCCGAAACTGGATGGAACAATGGCGTCGTCAGACGAAATGGGTGGGCAGGTTGCGGACGAAACCGGCCGGGAGGGCGCATCCACCGGTGCGCCGCGCTATACGCGGCGTCTGTCCGACAAGATCCTGATCGCGTTCCACCACGCCTGCGACCAGGCCGATTTCGAGGTCGCGGAGCAGTTGCTGCATGTGTTGGAGATGATGCTCACGCGCCGGCCGCTGACGCCTGACGGAACGCGCCGGCGCAATATGGAGAGTCTGGTCGCGGCGCATGAGCGGCTCTGGCACCTGCGTCACCCGCTGCTGGATCAGGATTGATCAGCCATTCAGCGCCTCGCCGCGTCGAAGGATCGCCTCCGCCGCATCGGTGAACCCGCCTTCCGGCGTATGCAGCACCAGGCCGGGCAGCAGGCATAGCTGCCCACGCCCGCCCTTGATCCCGCGCAGCAGCACGAGTTTGGCCGCCCGGTCCGGCTTGGGCCACAGCGGCAGCACCCAGACCGGACGGCAATAAGCTGCCTCGAGCGCCGCCAGGCAGGCGGGCAGGGCGGCGGCAGGCACAATCAGACTCAGCGTGCCGCGCGGGCGCAACAAGGCTGCGAGGCGGGCGGTCCACAGCCCGAACAACCCGGCATGGGCGCGTTTGGCCGCGTCACGCTGCGCCACCGGCGAGGCGGTGCCGGCCTCCGCATGATAGGGCGGGTTGGCGAAGGCATGATCGAACGGCCCGGATTCCACCGGGAGCGCGGCGATATCGGCGGCGACGAACGCCAGTGCGCCAAAACCGTTGGCGGCGGCGTTGTGTCGCGCCAGCACCGCCAGTGCCGGGTCGCGCTCCACCCCGAGCCCGGCGATCCCAGGCAGGCGGGCCGCCAGACACAGCAGCGCCGCGCCGGCGCCGCTGCCGGCCTCGATCACGCGTTCACCGGCGCGGGCGGGAACAGTGGCGGCCAGCAGCACCGGCTCTATGCCGCTGCGAAAGCCGGTGCGCGGTTGGGCGTAGCGCACGCGCCCGCCCAGCAAATGTCCCTCGGTGGTCTCCATGCCCGGCTTTCAGGCTTCGCCGGCGTCGGCCAGCACACGACGCGCCCGGCTCTCGTCATCGGTCGCGACCGCGAGTCGGCGCTGGATGGCGCCGATGCTGCCTTCCAGGATGCTGGTATGCGTATCGAGCAGTGTCGTGCCGATGCCGGCATCGGACAGCAGTGCGACCAGGAAACTGATCCGGATCGGATCGTTGGATGTGGCGACGACACGCATTATTGGATGATCCCCGGCTGATTTCGCCTCTCGCGGTATACCCGAAGGCAAGATACTGAATCGGCTTGGCTTGACCCTGATTCGGACACGCCGATATGGTGCCCCCGTCCTGCGGGGCTCCGCTATACATTATCGTCTGACACTCAGACCGGGAGAGCCATTTGGGCGTCGCCGCCAGCCTGCCTCAATCGAGCGCGATACTGTCCGGTGTTGGGTCCGGTGCGTCCGCGCCCGGGGCGGAGGATGCGCTGACGGCTCTGGTCGGGCTGGTGCAGCAGGACATCCTGGCCTGCAACCGTGCCATCGTGGCGCGGATGGACAGCCAGGTGGAGCTGATCCCGCAACTCGCCGCGCACATCGTCGCCGCCGGCGGCAAGCGCCTGCGCCCGCTGCTGACCCTCGCCACCGCGCGCCTGTGCGGCTATCCGCCCCCATCCGGCGGCGAGCGGCATGTGGCTCTGGCCGCCTGCGTCGAGTTCATCCACACCGCCACCCTGCTGCATGACGACGTGGTGGACGAGAGCGTGCTGCGCCGCGGCCTCGCCTCGGCCAACGCGGTGTTCGGCAACAAGGCCTCCGTCCTGGTCGGCGACTTCCTGTTCGCCCGCGCCTTCCAATTGATGGTGGAGGATGGCTCGCTGAAGGTGCTTGCCATCCTGTCGCACGCCGCCGCCACCATCGCCGAGGGCGAGGTGCTGCAACTGGTCACCCAGAACGACCTGTCCACCCAGGAAGACCGCTATCTGGAAGTGGTGCGCGGCAAGACCGCGGCGCTGTTCGCGGCGGCTTGCGAGGTGGGCGCGGTGGTCGCCGACCGCCCCCTGGCCGACGAGCAGGCGCTGCGCGAGTACGGCATGAATCTCGGCATCGCCTTCCAACTGGTGGACGATGCGCTGGACTATGCGGCCGATCAGGCCACGCTCGGCAAGACCGTCGGCGACGATTTCCGCGAGGGCAAGATCACCCTGCCGGTGCTGACCGCCTATCAGGCGGGCACCGCCGCGGACCGTATATTCTGGAAGCGCACGATCGAGGATTCGGAGCAGACCGAGGCCGACCTCGATCACGCGCTGAAGCTGATGACCGCCTGCGGGGCAATCCAGACCACGCTCGACCGCGCCGGCGGTTTCGCCGCGGCGGCCAAGGCGGCGCTGGCCCGGTTCCCCGCATCCGACCTGCGCGCCGCGCTGATGGACGTCGCCGACTACACGGTCAGCCGCGCGCGCTGAACCAGGGCGCGGCCGGCTACATATAATCAAGGCTGGTACCGCTTGTGGACCGCGATCTCGGTCCAAATCTATCATGCGACAAAACCAGCCAAAACAGACACAGGGAGCCTAGGAGATGAACGACAGCATGCCGGCAACGCCGCAGTTCGACCGTAGCATCGAGGATCTCGGCAACATCGTCGAACTCGGCCACGTCAACGTCACCATTCCCGACCAGCGCCTGGCGACACTATTCTATATCAGCGGGCTCGGCCTGACCCGCGATCCGTATCTGATGACCGGCGTCGACAACATGTGGGCGAATGTGGGCCGCGCGCAGTTCCACCTGCCAAGCCGCGATCCGTCCAAGCCCGGCCAGGTGCTGCGCGGCACCACCGGCCTCGTGCTGCCCGATCCGGAGGCACTGCTACAGCGGCTGGCGCGGGTGAAGCCGGCGCTGGAGGGAACCAGGTTCGGCTTCCGCGAATCCAACGACGGCGTGGAGGTGACCTGCCCATGGGGCAACCATATCCGCTGTCACGCACCGGATGCACAGCGGTTCGGCCCGTTCCGGCTGGCGATGCCGTATGTGGAGTTCGGCGTGAAGCCCGGCACGCTGCCCGGCATCGTTAAATTCTATCAGCAAATCCTCGGCGGCATCGCCGGGATCGGCAAGGACGCGCAGGGTGAGCACGCCTATGCGATCGTCGGCGACGGCAACAAGCTGATCTTTCGGGAGTCCGGCAAGAAGCTGCCGGAATTCGACGGCCATCACATACAGATTTCGCTGGTGGATTTCTCCGGTCCGCACAAGAAGCTGCTGGAGCGCGGCCTGATTTCCGAGGAAAGCGACCAGCACCAGTACCGCTTCCTGGACATCGTCGATCCCGAAAGCAACAAGCCGCTGTTCCGGATCGAGCACGAGGTACGCAGTATGCGCCACCCGATGTATGCGCGCCCGCTGGTGAATCGGAATCCCGACATCACCAATCGCGTCTACGCGCCAGAACATCAGGCGGCGCGCTACGCGATCTCGCCGGTCTGACGGTCGGGCAGGGACGGGGGATACGACGCCCCGTCCCTGGCTGCTTTCAGGCTTCGCGCACCACCGGATTGCTCAGCGTGCCGATGCCGACGATTTCGATCTCGCACACGTCGCCATGCTTCATGTTCTCGGTGGCGCCCTCGGTGCCCATCCAGACCATGTCGCCGGGATACAGCGTCAGATAGCGGGTCATCGCCACCAGGAAATCGACCACGCCGAAGATCATGTCGTTGGTGGGGAAGCGGATCAGTTCCTTGCCGTTCACCCGGACCCTGGTCTCCAGCTTGCCGAGATCGACATCGGTCTCGATCCACGGCCCCATCGGCGCGAAGGTGTCGGTGTTCTTGGCGCGCCACAGGGTGCGGTCGGATTTCTGCCAGGTGCGCTCGCTGACATCGTTGCCGATGGTGTAGCCGAGCACCGCGTCCAGCGCGTTCTGCCGCGTCAGATGCTTGACCTGCTTGCCGATGACGACGACGAGTTCGCCTTCGTACTGCACCTTCTCGGTGGCATCCTTGGGGATGACGATCGGCTCGTTATGGGCGATCAGCGAATTGTTGGCGCGGTAGCCGACATCCGGGTTCGGCGGCAGCACCGCCGGCTGGCCGATCTTGGCGGCAACCTCGCGCACATGCCCGGCATAGTTCAGGCCGCAGGCATAGAACGTCTTCGGCTCGAACGGCAGCAGCAGCCTGACGGCGGAGTGCGGCCGTTTGTCGCCGGCCTTTTCCCATGTTCCGAACGGCGTACCGCGCACGGGCTGGATGTCGCTGCCCTCGACGATGCCGTAGGTGGGTGTGCCGTTGTTGTCGAACCGTGCCCAGCGCATTGTTGCGTTCCTCCAATCGATCGGTTTCTAATCGAATCCTAGCACGGATTGTCCCGAGGGCCAGCCGGCCCGGCCAGTGGGACCAACATACCAAACGATGGGGAGGAGACGGCAATGCCGAAGGGCTATGTCTATGCGGAGATAGAGGTTACCGACCCGGCGGCGTACGAGCAGTACCGTCCACTGGCCGCGGCCTCGGTCGCCGCATTCGGTGGCCGCTACGCGATCCGTGGCGGCGATCCACAGGTTCTGGAGGGTGAGCAGGGTTTGTCCCGGTTCGTGCTGCTGGAATTCGACAGCCAGGAACGTGCGCGTGAATGGTACAATTCACCGCAGTACCAGGCGGCGCTGCCGTACCGGCTGCGCGCGTCGAAAGGGCGGGTGCTGCTGCTGAGCGGATACGAGCCGCCCAGCTAGGCGGTCGCGGCCGCCGCTACCCCCAACTCCTGCACCATCCGCTCGCGCATGATGAATTTCTGCATCTTGCCGGTGACCGTCATCGGGAA
>PKWQ01000426.1 GCA_003133265.1 Acetobacteraceae bacterium | reverse complement strand
GCCGCCGCCGCGGCACCGGCGGCCCCCGCCCCCGCCGCCAAGGCCCCCGCCAAGGGCGGCAAGAAGGGCTGACCGCCGGCTTGAGGTGACGCGCCATGTTGCTCTGGGTTGGTCTGGGCAATCCGGAGCCGGGCATGGCGCGCCAGCGGCACAATATCGGCTTCATGGCGATCGACGTCATCGCGCGGCGCCACGGGTTCAGCCCGTGGCGCCAGCGTTTCAAGGGGCTGGTGGCCGAGGGTAGCATCGGCGGGGAGAAGGTGCTGGCGNNGCAGGCCGCCGCGGCCTTCTTCAAGATCCCAACCGAGGCGATCACCGCCTTCCATGACGAATTGGACCTCGCGCCCGGCAAGCTGCGGGTGAAGCGCGGCGGCGGCGCGGCCGGGCATAACGGGCTGCGCAGCATGGACCGCATGCTGGGCACGCAGGATTACTGGCGCGTGCGTCTGGGCATCGGCCATCCCGGCGAGAAGGACCGCGTCACCGGGCATGTGCTGGGCGATTTCGCCAAGGACGACCGGGACTGGCTGATCGCCCTGCTGGACGCGGTGGCGGATGCCGCGCCGCTGCTGGCCGTCTCCAAGCCGGAGGACTTCATGACCAAGGTCGCCTTGCTGANNAACGTCGGCAAGTCCACCCTGTTCAACGCGCTGACCGCCACCGCCGCGGCGCAGGCGGCCAACTATCCGTTCTGCACCATCGAACCCAACACCGGGCGCGTCGGCGTGCCCGATCCGCGCCTGCAATCGCTGGCCACGATCGGCAAGTCGCAGAAGGTCGTGCCGACCAGCCTGGAATTCGTCGATATCGCCGGACTGGTGCGCGGCGCCTCCAAGGGCGAGGGGCTCGGCAACCAGTTCCTGGCCAATATCCGCGAGGTGGATGCGATCATCCATGTGCTGCGCTGCTTCGAGGACGGCGACGTGACGCATGTCGAGGGCAGCGTCGACCCGATCCGCGATGCCGAGACGGTCGAGACCGAGCTGATGCTGTCCGACCTGGAAAGCGTGGAGAAGCGGCTGATCGCCGCGCAGAAGAAGGCGCGCGGCGGCGATAAAGACAGCATGGCGCAGGTCGCGCTGATGGAACCCATCGTCGCCGCCTTGCAGGCTGGCCGCCCGGCGCGCACCGCCATCCCGCCGGATCAGGTCGAGGCGGCGAAGCGGCTGCAACTGCTGACCTCCAAACCCGTATTGTATGTCTGCAATGTCGAGGAAGCCGCCGCCGCCACCGGCAACGCGCATTCCGCCCGCGTGGCCGAGCGCGCCGCCGCCGAGGGCGCGCGCGCGGTGATCGTCTCCGCCGCGATCGAGGCGGAGGTGAGCCAGTTGCCGGAAGCGGAACGCGCCGAGTTCCTGGAGGGGCTGGGCCTGCACGACAGCGGCCTGGATCGCGTCATCCGCGCCGGCTACGACCTGCTGGGCCTGGTCACCTATTTCACCGTCGGTCCGAAGGAGACACGCGCCTGGACCATCGTGAAGGGCACCAAGGCGCCGCAGGCGGCGGCGGTGATCCACAATGATTTCGAGCGCGGCTTCATCGCCTGCGAGACCATCGCCCATGACGACTACATCGCCTTCAAGGGCGAGGCGGGCGTCAAGGAAGCCGGCAGGATGCGGGTCGAAGGCAAGGAATACGTGGTCAAGGACGGCGACGTGCTGCTGTTCCGGTTCAACGTCTAAAGTGGTTTCACGCTGACTGGCAGCCCTACTTGGCGCCAACGCTCACCGGCTGCACCCGGCCGCCGTCGGCAACCTCGTCGGGCAGGTTGATCGCGACGCGCTGGCCGACGCGCGCGCCCTCGCGCAGGCTGACCTTGGTACCGTCGGAATTGGCGATCTTCACCGGGCGGAGATGCACCAGGTTGTCGTCGCCGACATCCGCGACATAGGTGGCGGTGCCGCGCGTCAGCAGCCCGGCGACCGGGATTTCCGGATAGCTGTCGATCGGCACATGCAGCGTCACATAGGCGAAGGCGCCCGGCACCAGGAAATGGCTGGAATTGTCCACGTCCAGCTCCACGAACAGCGTGCGGGTGCGCGGGTCCAACTCGCCGGAGGTGCGGGCGACCTTCGCCTGGATCTTGCGCTCGGAGCTGGCGCCGTCGGAGACATCGGCGACATCGCCCACATGCACGAACGGCACGTCGCGCTGTTCCACATAGATGTCGACGCGCAGCTTGCTGCTGTCGGAGACGGTCAGCACCGGCTGGTTGCTGGTCTGGTTGGTCGTCGAGTTCTGCACCAGCGCGCCGACATCGACGAAGCGCGCCGACACACTGCCGGCGAACGGCGCACGCAGCAGCTCGTAGGATTTGAGCGTGGCGAGTTGTGCGACATTTGCCGTCGCCATGCGGAAATCGGTCTGCGCCTGCTCGGCCGCCTGCACCGACATCGAGCCGTGCGCCATCAGTTCCTGCGCACGGGCCGCGTTGCGGCGCTTGTTCTCCAGATCGGTCACGGCGCTGTCGTACTGCCGGTCGGTCTCGGCGGACTCGACCTCCGCCAGCACCTGCCCCGCCTGCACCATGTCGCCGCGCTCGACGGAGATCGATTTCAGGTAGCCGCCGATCTTGGCGTAGACCGTCGCCACCTGATTGGCGCGGGTGTCGCCGAGCAGCGTGATCAGCCGTTCCTTCGGCCCCTGCCGCACCGTCACCACCTGGACCTTGGGGCCGCGCTCGACGGTTTCGGCCAGCGCCTTGGTCGCGGCATTCAGGCTGCTGTCGCGCTGCTGCCACAGCAGGAACACCACGACGGCGGCGCCGCCGACGATCAGCAGCCCGGCGAGATAGACGATGAAGGAACGCACGCGACTATGGGTGGCCATGCACCGTGTCTCCATTGGGCGGCGTGTCTCCATTGGGCGGCGCGCCAGCGGCTTCGGCCTCGAACCGTGCATCCAGGCTGTGCAGGCTCGGCGGGCGCTGGCGGAGCAAGGTATAGAAGATCGGCACCAGGAAAAGCGTTGCAAGCGTGGCGACCGCCAGCCCGCCGATCACCGCCCGGCCCAGCGGCGCGTTCTGCTCGCCGGCATCGCCCAGGCCGAGCGCCATCGGGATCATGCCGATGATCATGGCCAGCGCGGTCATCAGGATGGGGCGCAGGCGGGTCTTGCCGGCCTCGATCACCGCCGCCAGCGCGCTGATGTCGTGGCGCGCGCGCAGGTCGTTGGCGAAGCTGACCACCAGGATTGAGTTGGAGACCGAGATGCCGATCGACATGATCGCGCCCATCAGCGATTCGACGTTGATGGTGGTGTGGCTCAGCGCCAGCATCCAGACGATGCCGGCGAGCGCGCCGGGCAGCGCCATCATGATGATGAACGGATCGATCCAGGACTGGAACAGGATCACCAGCAGCGCGTAGACCAGCACGACCGCGAGGATCATGCCGACCGCGAGGCTGCCGAAGGATGCCTGCATCACTTCGTATTGGCCGTGGATGACGATCTTGGTGGTCGTCGGCAGGCCCTTGGACACCTCGGCGATCGCCTGCTTGATGTCCTTGGCGACCGAACCCAGGTCGCGCCCGTCGATGTTGGCGTCGATGTCGAGCACCCGCTGCACGGTGTAGTGGTTGACCGATTCCAGGCTGGATTTCGGATAGATGCTGGCGATGTCGCCAAGCCGCATCGAGGAGGCGGCGGGCAGCGCGGTGGTGATGTTGGCCGACGCGCCGGGACGGCTGACCGGGGTGTCCAGCAGGTCGGAGAGATCGTTGATCCGGTTGATCGGGGTCTGCACCGCGACCGTGTAGTTCACGTTGTTCTGCGGGTTGAGGAAGTAGCTGGGCGAGACCAGGGCGCTGGATGACAGCGAGGTCAGCATGTTGTTGGCGACGTCGCGCTGGGAGATGCCGAGCTTGACCGCGCGCATCCGGTCGACGTCGATCTGCAACGAGGGATAGTTCAGCACCTGCACCAGATGCGGGTCCGCCACACCGTGGATCTGGCGCAGGCGGCGCAGCAACTGCTGGCTGATGCCGTAGGCGCGGTCGAAATCGGTGTCCTGAATCTGGATGTCGATCGGCGCCGAGAGGCCGAAATTCAGCACCTGGCTGACGATGTCGGCGGTCTGGAAATAGAACTGGCTGCCTGGGAACTGGTCGGGCAGCTGGGCGCGGATGGCGCGGATATAGTCGATTGTCGGGTGATGCCCGGGCTTCAGTGAAACCAGGATCTCCGAGTCCATCGCCGCCACGTTGTCGCTGGGGACGAAGGCGAGGTTGAACGAGGACGGCACGCCCACATTGTCGTTGACGGTGTCGATCTCGGCCGGCGGGATGATCCGGCGCAGGCTGTCCTCGACGCTCAGTACCAGCTTCTCGGTGTCCTCCAGCTTGGTGCCGACGGGCGCGCGGTAGTGCAGCTTGATGATGCCGGCATCGGCGGAGGGGAAGAAATCCGTGCCGATCAGGGTGGCGAGCCCGCCGCTGATCACCAGGATCAGCGCGGAGCAGAGCAGCAGGAACGGGCGATGCTTGAGCGTGCCGGTAAGCGCGCGTCCGTAGCCCTCGCGCAGTCGGTCGAAGGCGCGGTCGAAGACGGCGAAGATGCCGCGCGGCGCGCCGTGCTGCGTCTCCTGGGCCAGCAGGTAGCGCGCGGCGGCCGGCACGATGGTGAAGGAGAGCACGTAGGACGCGAGCATGCACAGCACGACGGTGACGGCCAGCGGAATGAACAGGTAGCGCGCCACGCCGAACAGCATCACCACGGGGAAGAACACGATGCAGATCGCCAGCGTGGCGACCGTCAGCGGCTGGATCACCTCCGCCGTGCCGTCCAGGATCGCCACCGTCAGCGGTTTGCCCAGCGCCATGTTGCGGTGGATGTTCTCGATGGTGACGGTGGCGTTGTCGACCAGCAGGCCGATGGCGAGCGCCAGCCCGCCCAGCGTCATCAGGTTGATCGAGTTGCCGGTCAGGAACAGCCCGACGATGCCGGCGAAGATCGACAGCGGGATGGAAACCGAGACGATCACCATGTTCCGCCAGCTGCCGAGGAAGATCAGGATCATCAGCGAGACCAGGATCGAGGAGATGATCGCCTCATGCACCACGTTCTGCACCGCGCTGCGCACGAACACCGACTGGTCGAAATCGAGCTTCAGCTCCAGACCGTTCGGCGCCGCCGCCTGGATTTCCGGCAACGCTTCCCTCGCTGCATCGACCACCGCCAGCGTGGAGGCGTCGGCGTGCTTGAGGATGGCCAGATAGACCGCGCGCTTGCCGTTGACATGCACGATGTTGCCCTGCACCGCGAAGCTGTCGGTCACATGGGCGACGTCGCCGAGCGTGACCGGCGCGCCGTTGAACACGCCGATCGGCAGATTGTCGAAGCGCTCGACGGCGGAGGGACTGGAATTGAGCTGGACGTTGTATTCCCGCTCGCCGATGCGCGCGGTGCCGGCGGGCACGATCACGTTGGAGGCTTGCAGCGCATTGACGACGTCGTTCGGGGTGAAGCCCTTGGCCACCAGCAAAGCGGGGTCGAGGTCGACGTCGATCTGGCGTGATTTGCCGCCGAACGGGCCGGGGGTGGACAGGCCGGGGATGGTGAACAGCCGGATGCGGATGAAATTCAGGCTGTAGTCGTAGATCTGCTGCTCCGAGAGCGTCTTGGACGACAGCGTCAGCTGCACCACCGGCACGTTGGAGGCGTTGAACTGGATCACCCCCGGCGGCGTCATCCCCGGCGGGGCGCTGCGCAGGATGGAACTGTTCACCGACGAGATCTGGGCGATGGCGGCGCCGATCTCGGTGCCCGGCTGGAAATACACCTTCAGGATGCCGATGCCGGGGATCGATTTCGATTCGATGCGCTCGATGCCGTTGACCGTGGTAGAGTAGGCGCGCTCGCTGATGAAGACGACGCGGCGCTCCATGTCCTCGGTGGTCAGGCCGGGATAGTTCCAGACCACCAGCACGACGGGGATGTCGACGATCATGCGGGTGATCGACAGTGCGCCCATCATCAGTATCAGCAACGCGGCGATCGCCGACGTGTAGGGGCGGCGCAGCGCTACTCGTACCAGTCCGATCATTCAGCCATTCCCCGCCCCCTGGCGCGCAGTTCCGCCGGCGCGGCAGTTCTGATTATGCAATCGCCACGCGGCCGGTATTGGGCAATTGATGTCATCACACCAGCGTGATGCCAAGGGGGCATCGGTGGGCGTGCATTCCGCGGCGCCCGTCCGCTCATCCCACCAGCCGGCGGATGGTCTCCGCGGCGTCCTGGCTGGACCAGTCTGCCGCGCCCTCGGCGCGGGCGCGCTCGCGGCCCTGGCGGTCGATGATCAGCGTGGTGGGAATGCCGCGCACGCCCCAGGCGGTGCCAGCCTCGCCCCTGGGGTCGAGCAGGATCGGCAGCGCGGAGAGGCCGTGCTCGGCATAGAACGCCTCCACCTTGGCCAGCCCGCCACGGTCCGACGACAGCGGCAGCACGGCGATGTCGGCAGGGGCCAGCATGCGCGCCAGCACCGCCAGGGACGGCATCTCGGCGACGCAGGGCATGCACCAGGTGGCCCAGAGATTGATCACCATGCCGTGCCCCTGGAACTCGCCCAGCCGGTGCGGCGCGCCGTTGCGGTCGGTGAAGACGATCTCCGGCGGCCGGGCGCCGAGCAGGGCG
>PKWQ01000372.1 GCA_003133265.1 Acetobacteraceae bacterium | reverse complement strand
CCGAGCCCGAAGCGGCCGGCCTTCTCGCTCTCGTCCCCGCCGCCGCCCGTATCATCCGTCCGGTCGGCCGCATGCTGGACCTCGGCGCCCGCAGCCGCCCCCTTCGCGCCATCCCCGCCGCCGCCGGACAGTACCGTGCGCTGCCCCCCGCGCTCTCTCCCGAGTGGGGCCGCCGTCGCGAGACCGAACCCTGGCACCGCCTCCACATCTCGCGCGGAAAAACCGCTTGAGCGGGAACGTGCGATCGCGACGTTATCGTTCCTGTATCGTAATATATATCAATCGGCGGAAACAGTGACTTATCATTTTTCCCAGTCATTGCGAGCGCAGCGAAGCAATCCATCCCTCCGGGTCGCAAATTGTGGTGAGAAAGCGTGGATTGCTTCGCTGCGCTCGCAATGACGATGTTCGGGAGCCGCGATGACGACGGTCAATGTTCGTGCGGCTCGGTATTAGTCCCGCCGGCCGGCGGAGCAATCCCCGCCACCCGGCCGCAGGCACGTCAAACCGTACGGCTGGGCGGTGGCACGTTCAAATTAACCGTAACGTTCTTCCGCTGGGTGAAACTATCCAGCATGCCTTCCAGCGAGAACTCCCGGCCGATGCCGCTCTGCTTGAAGCCGCCATAGGAATGGCCGGGCACCTGGCCGAGCGCCTGGTTGACCTGCACCCAGCCGGACTCGATCGCGTGCGCGGTGCGCAGCCCGACGCCGATGTCGTGCGTCCAGACATAGCCGGCAAGGCCGTAGGTGCTGTCGTTGGCCATGCGGATTGCCTCCGCCGCGTCGGTCCAGGGGATCGCCACCAGCACCGGGCCGAAGATTTCCTCGCGCGCCAGACGCCAGTCGTTGGAGGTGTCGGCGAACACCGTCGGCAGGGTGAAATAGCCTTCCGACAGCGGCCCCTCGGTCGGCGGCAGGCCGCCCACGACCAGACGCGCGTCCTTGCGCTCCAGCCCGTCCTTCACGTAGCCACAAACACGACGAAACTGCTTCTCGTTGATCAGCGTGCCGACGTCGTTGGCCTCGTCCAGCGGATCGCCGATCTTCAACGCCGCCGCCTTGACCGCGAGCTTCTCCAGGAAGCTGTCGAAGATGCTGGCATGCAGGAACATGCGCGAGCCGGCGGTGCAAGACTGGCTTTGGCGGGTGAAGCGCATCGCCGCCATGATGCCGTCCACCACCCAGTCCTCGTTGGCGTCGGGGAAGACGATGGACGGGCTCTTGCCGCCGAGTTCCAGCGAAACCGGCACGATGCGCTCGGCCGCCGAACGCATGATCAGCTTGCCCACCTCGGTCGAGCCGGTGAACGACAGCTTGCTAATCGTGGGATGGCGCGCCAGCGCCGCGCCGGCTTCCTCGCCGAGGCCGGTCACCACGTTCAGCACGCCCGGAGGCAGGAATTCCTGGCAGATCTCGGCCATCATCAGCACGCCCAGCGGCGCGTCCTCGGCCGCCTTCAGCACCAGCGTGTTGCCGGCGCACAACGCGGGGGCAATCTTCAGCGCACCCAGCAGCACCGGCGCGTTCCAGGGAATGATGGCACCGACGACACCCAGCGGCTCGCGGCGGGTGTAGCTCAGAACCTGCTCGCCGATCGGGATGGTCTCGCCCTTCAGTTCGCCGCCGAGGCCGCCGAAATAGCGGAAGATGTCCGCCGCGCCGCGCGCTTCCGGCCGTGCCTGGGTACGCAACGCGTTACCGGTTTCCAGTGCGATCGTCCGGGCGATTTCCTCCATCCGGGCCTCGAGTGCCTCGGCGATGCGCGCCAGCAGTCGGCCGCGATCGCGTGGGGCGACGCGGCTCCAGGCCGGGAACGCGGCGGCGGCGGCGCGCACCGCCCGCGCGATATCCTCGGCATCGCCACGCGGGATCTCCGCGATGGTCTGTTTGTTGGCGGGATTCTGCACCGCCAGCACGGCGCCGCTCGCGGCCTCGGTCCATTGACCGTCGATCAGCATACGGGCCTGCCTGATCGGTTGTTCCGACTTCGCCCCGATCTGTTCCGCGCGTTCCGTCATGCCTTCCTCCTGCAACTGGACCAATCCAGCCGAATCTAGCCGATCCGCGACGCAGCGGCCACGACCCGATCGGGTCCGGCGGACCAGGGCGGATTGATCCCGACCGCAAGCCGTGTTTGGCTCGCTCCGCCATGACAGCATCCAGCAACGAACCCGCGCCAGCGCCCCAGCAACCTGCGCCAGCGCACAAGGGCAACCGGCTGAGCATCCGCATCGACCTTGATTCCGGCGTGCGGATCGGGCCGGGCAAGATCCTGCTGCTGGAGGCGATCGCCCGCACCGGCTCGATCTCCGGCGCCGGCCGGGCGCTGCGCATGTCGTATCGCCGCGCGTGGGAACTGGTGGAGGATCTGAACCGCAACCTGGCCAATCCGGTGGTGAGCACCGCGGCCGGCGGCAGCGGCGGCGGCGGCGCCAGCCTGACGCCGACCGGGGAATCGGTGGTCCGTCACTACCGCGCGATCGAGACGGCGACGGCGGATGCGGCGAAGCAGCACCTCGCCGCGCTGGGACGGATGTCCAGGACCGGCTGACGGATGGCAACGGCAATCGTTTCGTTCCGGCATTTCCGGTACGAAAATTACAGCTATTTCCAGAACTCATAAAAATTACGCTTGGTTGCCCGCTGGATGAAATTTCTTGCGGAACGGTTTCCGATCACCGTAAATCTGCTTCAGATTTCCTTCATCTGTACCGTGTTATTGCCGCCTGGTTATGGCGCTGCGATGGGCATCCCGGCCCGATCATTTGGCGCAGCGCTTTTGTTCATGGCATGGAAGGCCTA
>PKWQ01000246.1 GCA_003133265.1 Acetobacteraceae bacterium | reverse complement strand
CGCCGGGCCGGCGGCGGAGCCGGGGTTGGGTCGGGGGCCTCGCCTGTCGAGACCTCGGCGGTGGCGTCGGGTTGGGTCATTTCAGCAGCGCCAGCAGCTCATCCTGGGTTGGCCGCGCGGCGACCAGCACGTCGCGCCACGGCAATTCCTGTAATGCCACGCCGGCGGCCGCGCCGATAGCCAAAGCCTGCACGCCGCGCACCCGATCCGCGAGCCCGGCCGCCGTCGTCAGCCGCACGAAATGGTGAGCGGTCTCGGCCGAGAAGAACAGCGCCGCGCGCAGCATGTCGTTCCGCAACGCCGCCGCCGCCGCCTCGGGCAATGCGGCGACCTTCTCGGCGGCATAGACGATGCGCCGCGCCACCCGGAACCCATGGGCACGCAGCGCGTCGGCCAGCGCCTTGCCCTGGCCGCGACCGCAGACCAGCAGCACCGGCCCGTTCGACGGGCTGAGCATCTGCGCCGCCTGCGCCGCCAGGTCGAGAGCGTCGCCGTTGGCGCTGTGGACACGGGCAAATCCAGCGGCGCGCGCGCGCTCGGCGGTGGCGTCGCCCACCGTCAGCAGTGGCATGCCGCGGTGCGACAGCGGCAGGGCGGCAACCGCATTGCCGCTGGTCGCCAGGATCGCCTGGATTTCCCCCGACGGCGGCAGCCGCGTCTGCCGCCCTCGGATCGTCAGCAACGGTGCGACCACCGGAACCAGATCGAGGATGCTGAGACGATCGGCGGTATCGCTCGCGCCCGGCTCCGGCCGGGTAACCAGGACGTTGTCGCGTCGGCGGTCGGACACGACGGCGCCGTGATCAGGCAAAGACGTCGCGCGGGCTGTCCGCCCGCAGGCTGGCGCCCAGTTCCCGGCCGATCCGCGCCGCGTCGGCGGCATGCCCGGACAGTGCGCGCCTGAGCAGGAACGACCCGTCCGCGCGCGCCACCAGTCCGGTCAGGTGCAGCTCCCCGCTCGGCAGCAGCCGTGCATAGCCGCCGATCGGCGTGCGGCACGACCCGTCCAGTTCCGCCAGTAGCGCCCGTTCGGCGGTGGCGACCGCCTTCGCCTCCGGGTCCTCGATCGCCGCCAGCAGCTCATGCAACTCGATGTCGTCCGCGCGCACGGTGATGCCGACGATGCCCTGGCCGGCGGCCGGCACCATCGTCTCGGGCTCCAGCACGATGTCGGCGCGCTCCGCCATGCCGAGCCGCCGCAGCCCGGCAAGGGCCAGCAGCGAGGCGGCGCAGGCGCCTTCCGACAGCCGGCGCAGCCGGGTCTGCACGTTGCCGCGCAGCGTGACGCAGTGCAGATCGGGCCGTGCATGCAGCAATTGCGCCTGCCGGCGAACCGAGGAGGTGCCGATGATCGCCCCCCGCGGCAGCGTGGCGAACGGGTCGGCCGGATCGACGCCTGTGCATGTGGGGCCGAGGATCAGCGCGTCGCGCGCGTCCTCCCGCTTCAGGGTGCAGGCGAGCACGATGCCGGACGGCAGGTCGGTTTCCAGGTCCTTCAGGCTGTGGACGGCGAAGTCGATCCGCTCGTCGGCCAGCGCCTCGTGGATTTCCTTGGCGAACAGCCCCTTGCCGCCGATATCGGCCAGTGTGCGGTCCAGCACCTTGTCGCCGGTGGTGTTGATCGCATGTTCCTCGAACACCGACTGGTCGGCGAAGATCGGGCCGCGCAGCACCGGGCAGAAATGCCGCAGCACGTCCAGGAAGTTGCGCGTCTGCACCAGCGCCAGCGGCGAGGCCCGGGTGCCGACGCGCAGCGGCAGCTCCCGCGAATGGGGCCGGACTTTCGGCATCGGGGCGGGGTGTGCGTCGGAAGGGGGCTGGGCGACGGTCATGGGCGTGTCCTATTACCGACACGCGCGAAAGGAAAGATCATCCGCATGCAGACCGGCCCTGTTCTGGGCATCGAAAGCTCCTGTGACGATACCGCTGTGGCCGTGTTGGACGCCGACGGGCGGGTGCTGGCCGAGCAGGTGCTCAGCCAGGAGCGCGAGCACGCCCCGTTCGGCGGGGTTGTGCCGGAAATCGCCGCGCGTGCCCATCTGGCCTATCTGCCGGATCTGGCGCGCCGGGTGATGGAGCGCGCCGGGGTGGCGTTTGCAGCACTCGGCGGCGTGGCGGCCAGCGCCGGGCCCGGCCTGATCGGCGGCCTGATCGTGGGCTCCGGCGTCGCCAAGGGCATCGCGCTGGCGCACCGGCTGCCCTATGTCGCGGTCAATCACCTGGAGGCGCACGCGCTGACCGCCCGGCTGCCTGGGCTGGTTCCCGGCGGGGCGCCGTTTCCGTATCTGCTGCTGCTGATTTCCGGCGGGCACTGCCAGTGCGTGGCGGTGCATGGCGTCGGGCGCTACCGCCGGCTCGGCGGCACGGTGGACGACGCGGCCGGCGAGGCGTTCGACAAGGTGGCGAAGCTGCTCGGCCTGCCCTGGCCCGGCGGGCCGGTGCTGGAGCGGCTGGCGGCCTCCGGCGATCCGCGCCGGTACGATTTTCCCCGCCCGATGCTGGGCCGGCCGGGCTGCGACTTCTCGTTTTCCGGCCTGAAGACCGCCGTGGCGCGGGAAGTGGCGCGCCATCCCGCCGGGCCACTGGATGGGCAGGTCGCGGCCGACATCGCCGCCAGCTTCCAGCGCGCGGTGGCCGAGGTGCTGGCCGACCGCGCCGGGCACGCGATGGACATGCTGGGGATGGAGGCGGACCTGCTGGTGGTCGCCGGCGGCGTGGCGGCGAACGCCACGATCCGCGCCGCGCTTAATCATGCCGCCGCTCAGCGCGGCTACCGCCTCGCCGCCGCGCCGCCGCGGCTGTGTACCGACAACGCGGTGATGGTCGCCTGGGCCGGCATCGAGCGGCTGCGGCTGGGTCTGACCGATGCGCTGGATTTCGCCCCGCGCCCGCGCTGGCCGTTGGATGCGCCGGACATGCGTCCCGAGAAACGGGCCCGAGCGTGAAGCGAACTGGGACATGAACTACCGCCACGCGTTCCACGCCGGCAATTTCGCCGACTGCATGAAGCACGCGCTGCTGATCTGGCTGCTGCGCGCGCTGTTCCGCAAGCCCGCGCCGGTCTTCGTGCTGGACACCCATGCCGGGCGCGGCCGCTACGACCTGACGGCCGGCCCGGCGGAGCGCACCGGCGAGTGGCGGGCGGGGATCGGCCGGCTGCTGGACGATCCCCCCGCAGCACTCGCCGACTATGTCGGGCTGGTGCGGGCGGAGGGGCTGTATCCCGGTTCGCCGGCGCTGATCCGCGCCCTGCTGCGCGAGGGCGACCGGCTGGCCTGCTGCGAACTGCACCCGGAGGACTGCGCCGCGCTGAAGATCGAGTTCGGCCGCGACGCCCAGGTGGCGGTGCATCGGCGCGATGCGTGGGAGGCGCTGGGCGCGCTGCTGCCGCCCCGGGAACGGCGCGGGCTGGTGCTGATCGATCCGCCCTATGAGGAACAAGGCGAGTTCGCGCATCTGGTTGCCGGGCTGCATGCCGGCTGGTCCCGGTTCCGCGGCGGGGTGTTCGCCGCCTGGTATCCGATCAAGCACCGCGCCCCGGTCCGCGCCTTTCATGCCGCGTTGGCCGACAGCGGCATCCGTGACATCGTCGCCGCCGAGCTGTGGGTGCGCGAGCCGCTCGATCCGGGCCGGCTCAATGGCTGCGGTCTGGTGGTGATAAATCCGCCATATGGTTTCGAGCCGGCGGCGGCGGACATCCTCGCCGCCCTGCTCGACCGACTCGGCGAGCGCGAATCCGGAGAGGGGACCGCCATGATCCGCCTTGCCAATGAATAACAGGATCGCGAATAACAGGATCGCGGTCGTCGGCGCCGGCGCCTGGGGCACCGCGCTCGCCATCCAGGCCGTGCGTGCCGGGCGCGATGTCGTGCTGTGGGCGCGCGATCCCGCCCGTGCCGCCATGATCGCCGAGAACCGGCAAAATCCGCGCCTGCCCGGCATCGCGCTACCCGAAGCGATCGAGGTCACCTCGCTGTTGCCGGACGACGCGGCGGCGATCCTGCTCGTTGTGCCAACGCAGCATCTGCGTGAAATCGCCGCTCGCCTGCCGCGCGGCCCGGCGCCGCTGCTGGTCTGCGCCAAGGGGGTGGAGGTCGGCACCACCCGCCTGCCGCTGGAAATCCTGGCGGAACTGCATCCCGGCCGTCCCGCCGCCGTGCTGAGCGGGCCGAACTTCGCCGCCGAGATCGCGCGCGGCCTGCCTGCCGCCGCCGTGATCGCCGCCGCCGATGCCGATTTGCGCGAGCATCTCGCGGCATTGCTGGCGACGCCGCAATTCCGCCTGTACGGCAACGACGATCCGGTGGGCGCGCAGGTCGGTGGCGCGGCGAAGAACGTGATCGCCATCGCCGCCGGCGCGGTGATCGGCGCGGGACTGGGCGAGAACGCCCGCGCGGCGCTGATCACCCGCGGTCTGGCGGAACTGTCGCGGCTGATCGTCGCACTCGGCGGCAAGGCGGAGACCGCGACGGGCCTGTCCGGGCTCGGCGACCTGCTGTTGACCTGCACCGGCCCGTCCAGCCGCAACTACAGCCTCGGCCACGCGCTCGGGCGCGGCGAGACGCTGGCGGCGATCCTGGCCGGGCGCAGCACCGTCACCGAGGGTGTGACCACCGCGCCCGCCCTGATCGCGCGTGCCAGCGGCGTGGAGATGCCGGTCTGCGCCGCCGTCGCCGCGGTGGTGGCGGGGCGCATCACCGTCACCCAGGCGATGACCGCGCTGCTGGCGCGGCCCAGAAGGGACGAATGATTTCAGGGATGAATGACTTGAGGGACGAATGACGGTCACGGAAGGGCTCCCATGCTGCGCGGTGTGCTGACGGTCGGCGCCTGGACCATGGCCAGCCGCGTGCTCGGCTTCGCGCGCGACATGCTGATCGCGGCGATGCTCGGCGCCGGGCCGGTGGCGGATGCGTTCTTCGTCGCGCTGAAGCTGCCCAACCTGTTCCGCCGGCTGTTCGGCGAGGGCGCGTTCAATGCCGCCTTCGTGCCCTCGTTCGCCGGCATGCTGCACGCCGAGGGGCCGGAGGCGGCCAACCGCTTCGCCGAGGAAACCACGGCGGTGATGGTGTTCTGGCTCGGCGGCATCACCATCGCCGGCGAGATCTTCATGCCCTATCTGATGACGGTGCTCGCGCCCGGCTTTGCCGCCATCCCGGAAAAATTCGCCCTCGCCGTCGCCCTGACGCGGATCACCTTTCCCTACCTGTTCCTGATCTGCCTGACCGCTTTGTTCTCCGGCGTGCTGAACGGGCTCGACAAATTCGCCGCCGCCGCCGGCGCGCCGCTGCTGTTCAACGTCTTCTCCATCGCAGCCATGCTCGGCCTGACCCCCTACGTGGCCAATGCGGGCTATGCGCTGTCCTGGGGCGTGTCGCTGTCAGGCATCGCCCAGCTTGCGCTGCTGGTCTGGGCGGTGCGGCGGGCGGGGATGCGGGTTCGCATTCCGCGCCCGCGCCTGACGCCGCGCATGCGGGTGCTGCTGCGGCGCATGGCGCCGGGATTGGTCGGGGCCGGCGTCACCCAGCTCAATCTCGCCGTCGATGTCATCATCGCCAGCCTGCTGCCGCCGGGCACGGTGGCGTTGCTGTATTACGCCGACCGGGTCCAGCAACTGCCGCTCGGGGTGATCGGCGCCGCCGTCGGCACCGCGCTGCTGCCGGTGCTGTCGCGTCAGGTCCGCACCGGGGAGGCCGAGGCCGCCGTCGCCACGCTGAACCGGGCGCTGGAATACGCGCTGTTTCTGACCGTGCCGGCGGCGCTGGCGCTGGCGGTGTCCGCCTATCCGATCGTCTCGGTGCTGTTCGGCCGGGGTGCTTTCGATGCCGAGAGCGCGCGCCTGTCGTCGCAGGCGCTGGCCGCCTACGCGCTGGGTCTGCCCGCCTTCGTCGCGGTGAAGGTGCTGGCGCCGGCATTCTTCGCGCGCGGCGACACCGCTCGCCCGGTGAAGATCGGCATGGCGGCGGTGGCGCTCAATCTGGCGCTGAACGTCGCCTTCATGATCCCGCTGCGCCATATCGGCCCGGCGCTGGCCACCTCGATCGCCGCCATCTTCAATTGCGGCTGGCTCGGCCTGGTGCTGCATCGCCAGGGCCTGATGCGCCTGGACGCGCAACTGCGCCGCCGGCTGCCGCGCATGGGCCTCGCCGCCGCCGCGATGGCAGCGACCTTGGCGCTGGCGCAGGGGCCGCTGTTCGCCGCCGTGGCCGGCGTGCGCGGGCTGAAATACGTCGTGCTGGCCGCCCTGGTCACGCTCGGTCTTGCCGTCTATGCCGCCGCCGGGCAGACCGTCGGCGCCTTCGACCTGCGCGAGGCATGGGCGACGCTCCGCCGCCGCCGTCCGAAGGTCGCCGCTCCCGGGACTTGACCCCGCGCGCGGTTCCGCCGGACAACCGCACCCTTCCATACTGAACGGTCGTTCCCATGCAGCGCATCTTCTCGGGCATCCAGCCCTCCGGCATTCCCACCCTCGGCAATTATCTGGGCGCGATCCGGAACTGGGTCGATCTGCAGGCCGACCACGAGTGCATCTTTTGCGTCGTCGATCTGCACGCCATCACCGTGTTCCAGGACCCGAAGGTGCTGGCGACGGCGACGCGGGAAATGGCCGCCGTGCTGCTGGCCTGCGGCATCGATCCGGTGCGCCACACGCTGTTCCTGCAATCCACCGTCCGCGCCCATTTGCAGCTGGCCTGGATCTTCAACTGCGTCGCCCGCATCGGCTGGCTGAACCGGATGACGCAGTTCAAGGACAAGGCCGGCAAGGACCGGGAGAACGCCTCGGCCGGGCTGTATGTCTATCCGAACCTGATGGCCGCCGACATCCACGCCTACCACGCCACGCGGGTGCCGGTGGGCGAGGACCAGAAGCAGCATCTGGAGCTGGCCAACGACATCGCCCAGAAGTTCAACCACGATTACGGCGTGGAATTCTTCCCCAACATCGAGCCGCTGATCCTGGGTCCGGCGGCGCGGGTGATGAGCCTGCGCGACGGCTCCAAGAAGATGTCCAAGTCCGACCCGTCGGACCAGAGCCGCATCAACCTGAACGACGACGCCGACACGATCAGCCTGAAGATCCGCCGCGCCAAGACCGACCCCGAGCCGCTGCCGTCGGAGCCCGAGGGCCTGGTGGGCCGTCCCGAGGCGCGCAATCTGGTGGGCATCTACGCCGCCCTGGTCGGCACCGGCCATGCCGGCGTGCTGGCCGAGCATGGCGGCAAGGGCTTCGGCCAGTTCAAGCAGGCGCTTGCCGACCTGCTGGTGGACAAGCTCGCCCCGATCGCGGCCGAGGCGACGCGCCTGCTTGCCGATCCGGCGGGGCTGGACGCGATCCTGCGCCAGGGCAAGGAGCGGGCGGAAGCCATCGCCGACCCGATCGTGACGGAAGCCGAGCGGCTGGTGGGTTTCCTGCGGCCGTAATTACCGAAGCATGGGCGAAGGGTCAGGCCGCGGTGATCTCCGCCCACAGCCGGTCGGGCCCGGCGGCGAGCATGTGGCGGCCGACGAACTGGTTCCATTCGCTCTCGTTGCCGAACTCGTCGCGCCAGGACCACAGCCGCTTGGTGAAGAAATGCAGGCTGTGCTCGTAGGTGAAGCCGATGGCGCCGTGCGCCTGGTGCGCGATGCCGGCGGATAGCGACGCCGCTTCGCCGCAACGCGCCTTGGCGGCGGCGATGGGCAGCAGGCGCACCCCGTTCGCCACCGCCTCGGCGCCGAGGTCGGCGGCGGCGACGGCGGCGGCGGTCTGGCCGGCCATCACCGCGAGGTTCTGCTGCACCGCCTGGAACTTGCCGATCGGCCGGCCGAATTGCACGCGGTCCTGGGCGTACTGGCAGGTCATCGCCACGATTTTGGTCAGCGCGCCGGCGATCTGCAACGCCCGCATCGCCGCGCCGACGGCGCGAAGCTGCTCGAACCCGATCCCGGCGGCGGCCGGCGCCACGGCGTACGGCGTCGCATCCACGGCGATGGTATCGCGTGGCTCCCGCGCCGCGTTCTCCGCGTGCGTGCTGGTCCAGCAACCGGCCGGCAGCAGCGCGACATAGGGCTGGCCCTGATACTCGGCCAGCACGGCGATGGCGGCGGCGTCGCGCGCCCAGGGGATGCGGGTGGCGGTGCCCGAGACGTGCCAGCCGGCGGCGGTTTTGGTCAGCGCGAGGCGCTCGTTCCGCACGATGGGTGCGACGGTCAGCGGGCCATCGGGGATGTCGATCCGCGCGCCGGCCAGCAGCCAGCTTGCCAGCATGGTCTCGGCCAGCGGCAGCGGCAGCGCGAATTCCCCGGCGACGCGCAGCAGCGACAGCGCATCGGCGATATCGACGCCGTAGCCGCCGAAATCCTCCGGCACCAGGGCGCGATGCAGCCCGGCTTCCTCCACCGCCGCCCAGGCGGCGCTCTGGAAATTGCCCTGCTCCGCGTCGCGCAGATGCCTGGCCTCGCAGTGTTCGCCGAACAGCCGCGTGGCCGTCTCGCGCAGCATGTCGCTGGTCTCACCCATCCCGTTTACGCCTTCTGCAAAGTCCGTCAGCCGTGCGAGGCTAGCACCATCGCGCGCAAGCGAAAGAGAGGACGTGAATGAGCAGGATCGAGGTGGCGGACGTCGCGGCGGCGGTGGCGGAGCAGCATGGGCTGGCGGCGGAATTGTTCGATACATTGCGCCGCGACAGCCTGGACCAGCCGGGCGTCACCCGCGACTCCTATGGCCCCGGCGAGCAGCGCGCGCACGCCGCGCTCAGCCAGGCCGCGCTGCGGATGGGCCTGCATGTGGAGCAGGATTTTGCCGCCAACACCTACATGACCCTGCCCGGCCAGAACCGCGCGGCGCCGAGGGTGATGATCGGCTCGCACCTGGACAGCGTGCCGCATGGCGGCAATTTCGACGGCGCGGCGGGCGTGGTCGCCGGCATCGTCGCGGTGGCGGCGCTGAAGCGGCTGGGCATCGTGCCGGCATGCGACGTGACGGTGATGGGCATTCGCGCCGAGGAGAGCATCTGGTTCCAGGTCTCCTACATCGGCAGCCGCGGCGCGCTGGCCACGCTGCCGGACGGCGCGCTGGAGGTGTGCCGGATCGACACCGGCCGGACCCTGGCCGAGCATATCCGCGACTGCGGCGGCGACCCGGACGCGCTGGCGGCGGGCAAACGCTTCCTCGATCCGCGTTCGCTGCGCGCCTATCTGGAGCTGCATATCGAGCAGGCGCCGAGCCTGGTGGAAGCCGGCCGGCCGCTGGCGCTATGCACCGGCATTCCCGGCAATTTCCGCTACCCGGATGCGTGGATCGAGGGCGCGCACGACCATGTCGGCACCCCTCGCCGCTTCCGCCGCGACGCCGCGCTGGCCGGGGCGGAGTTCGCCGTGGCGCTGGACGCGCTGTGGGAGGCGAAGGAGGCCGAAGGCATCCCGATGGCCTGCACGCTCGGGCGCTTCCACACCGACGCCGCCAGCCACGGCATGACCATCGTGCCCGGTGCGTTCCGCTTCTCGCTGGACGTGCGCGCCTATGACGCGGCGGTGCTGGCCGAGCTGGACCAGCGGGTGGACGCGATCGTCGCCGGCATCGAGCAGCGGCGTGGCGTGACATTCCATCGCGGCGTGAAGGCCGGCGCCAAGGTAGGGCCGGTGGACCGCGACATTTTCGCGGCCTTTGAAAAGAACGCGGCGGCGCTGGGGATTCCGGTGCTGCATCTCGGCAACCCGGCCTCGCACGACGCGGCGGCGTTCGCCGCCGAGGGCGTGCCGATGGGCATGCTGTTCGTCCGCAACGAAAACGGCAGCCACAACCCGCGCG
>PKWQ01000004.1 GCA_003133265.1 Acetobacteraceae bacterium | reverse complement strand
CCGCGCGGGTTCCGTTCGCGTAACATGCGGTGGATCGTCAACGAAGCTGGAGGGGTGATGTCGGTCCCGATTGTCCTTGCCGGCTCGGACCGCGCCATCGTCTCCGGCACCGCGCTGATCGGCGACGCCGATCCGGCCGAGCCGATCGAGATGCTGGTCCGGCTGCGCCGGCGCGCCGGACGGCGGCTGGATCTGGCGCCGCTGCTGCGTCCGCTGCGCGGTCCGGCGGCGATCTTCGGACGGGCGGAATTCGCCAGCCTGTTNNGGTCGGCAAGTTCGCGACGGCGCAGGGGCTGAAAATCACCGGATCGGACCCGGTGCGGCGCAGCCTGTCGCTGCGCGGCACTCCACGGGCGATCCGCGCCGCTTTCGGCGTGGACGTGCGGCGCTACGGCAACGACAAGATCGCCTATCGCGACTACGAACGCGCGGTGGTGCTGCCCGGCGAGGTGGCGCGGTTGGTTACCGGCGTGTTCGGCCTGGACGAACGCCATGTCGCCCGGCCGCATGTGCTGCGCCGCGCGGCGTGTCCGGTGCATCTGACCCCAGGCCTGTTCACCCCCTTCCGGCTGGCCGCCGACTGCCGCTTCCCGCTGCCGCTCGGTGCCCCCGGCGGCTGCATCGGCGTGCTGGCGTTCGGCGCCGGGCCGGATGATGTGGAATTGCGCGCCGGCTTCGAACAACTCGGTATCGCCCTGCCCGCGATCGCCGAAATTTCCCTCGGCGCGGTCGAGCCGGATGCGGCGGCGGCGGATGGTCTGGCGATGACTCTGTTGACGCTTGGCGCGCTGGCGCCCGGCGCGCGGATCGTCGTCTACCGCGCTCCACCCACCGAGCGCGGCTGGGTCGAGGCGGTCGGCACGGCGGTGCATGATCTCGAAAACCGTCCCTCGGTGCTGTGCATCGGCAGCGGCTGGCCGGAGGAATTGTTCTCGGGCCAGGCGGTGCAGGCGCTGAACGAACTGTTCCAGGACGCGGTGGCGCTGGGGCTTACAATCTGTGTCGCCTCCGGCGACAGCGGTTCGGGCGACGGTATCGACGACGGGCAGGCGCATGTCGATTTCCCGGCGGCGAGCCCGTTCGTGCTGGCCTGCGGCGGTACGTCGGCCGGCGTCTTTCCCGGCGTCCGGCTGGCATGGAACGACGGGCCGGCGCCGGGCGGCGGCGCCTCCGGCGGCGGCATATCCACCATCTTCCCACCGCCGGACTGGCAGTGCGGCGCCGATGTGCCGCTCTCGCCGGCGTGCTACGGGGCGGGCAGGGGGGTGCCGGACGTCGCGGCGCCCGCCGATCCGGCCGGCGGTATCCTGCTGGGCGGCACGATTCTCGGTGGCACCGGCCTCGCCGCCGCGCTGTGGGCGGCGCTGGTCACCAACCTCAACCACCGCTTCGGCGCGCCGCTCGGCTATCTCAATCCGCTGCTCTACGCGCTGCCGGGGGGCGTGTTCGACGATGTCGTGTTGGGCGGCGGCAACGACCTTGCCGGCAAGGTGGATTTCTTCTTGGCGCGGCCGGGCTGGGACGCCTGCACCGGGCGCGGCGTGCCGAACGGCGTGGCGCTGCTTGGCGCCATCGGCTATCGCACCGACCCCACCCCGGGGCCGGAGCCGGTGCGCGACCTTCATATCGACTGGCATCCGGCCGATCCGATGCTGTGGCCGGCGCCGCTGCCCGCCGCCCGTGCCGCCTGGGTGCTGGGCGCGGAGATCGGCGAGGGCGGCTTCGCGGTGCTGCACTGGGACGGCGCCGCCTGGGTACCGACCGGGATGTTCGCGGTCCGCCTGCACTTCGCCCCGGACGGCGCGCCCTGCATCGTCACCGCCGCCGGCACGGCGTTGCGGTGGCGCGGCGAATCATGGGTGCGCGTGGCTGGCAACGCGCATGATCTGACCGTCGATCCACAAGACCGGCTCTGGATCGTCAGCCGGCGCGGCCGGCGCATCTACCGGTTCGACGAGACCGGCGGCGGCGCATGGCTCGCCGCCAACGGCGTTGCCGACCGGCTCGCGGTGCCGCGCGACGGCACTGTGCTGGCGGTCACGCCGGACGGCCGCACCTTCGTCGGCACCGAGGTCGCCGCATGATCTTTTCCCGCACCGACGCCGCGACGCCGCTGCACCGCCCGACCGCGCTGCTGCTGCTGGATGGGTACGAACTGTCCGCGAATGCGGAACAACTCTGCGGGCAGGCGGACGCGGCTTGGTTCCGTGTGCTGGTGGCACCGTGGTTCGCGCTGAGCCTGGCGCCCGACGGCATCGACGCGGTGGCGGGCTTCGAGCTGCTGCCGGACGGCACCCGTCGCCCGGTGGTCGCGCGCGAACGCATCGTCCCCGACGCCATCGCCGCGCTGGACCGGCTGGACAGCGGCGCGTTGATCTACGCCCAGGGCCTCGCCGCCGCCCATGATCTGGTGCTCGGAGCAGCGACGGAGGATTTCGCCGCGTGGCTCGACCGCGCCCGGCACGCCAGCCCGCCGCCGCTGCCGTTCCTGCTGCCGCGCCCCGCCTATCTGACCAACGCTGCCGCTCCGCCCGCGCCGCATCCGCTCGCCGCCGTGCTGCCCTGTCCGGCGGATGGGCATCAGGTTGTTGCCACCGTCGAGCGGACGGATGCGGCCTTCGCCTTCCTGGACGACGCTTTGCGCGGCCCCGCCGATGTCGCGGCCGGGCGGGAGGCGTCGCTGCTGCGCTATCTCGGCCGTTCTGTGCGTGAGGATGGAGGGCCGGCCGATCCCGCCGACCTGCGGCTGGTCGAACCCGGCGTCGGTCGTGCCTTCCTGGTCGAGGGTCTGTCGGTGCCGGCGCATCCGGAGCTGGTCGATTTCTCCGCCGTCGGCGTCGGTTTGACGCCGTACAGCCGTGGCGGCTTCGTCAATGTCGGGCGCAGCATCGACGGCCTCGCCGCCCTGCCGCGCGGCCGGCACCGCAAGGCCTGCGCCGACCGGCTGGAGGATGCCGGCTGCCGCGCCGGGCGGGTGGTGGCGATCGTCGCGTTGAAGGACGACGTGATCCCGGTGGACGGCGTCGGCGACATTCCGACGGCGATCGTGGTGCGCGGCTTTCGCAGCGTGTTGCGTATCAAGCAGCTCGATCCGATCGGTGGTTTCTATCACAGCCTGGCGCATGTGCCGGAGGCGCACAGCTTCTTCGCCCATCCGCTGTGGGAACACGGCCAGCCGCCGCCGATCCCCAGCGCGTCCGCCAGCCTGGACCGGCACCGGCTGCTGCTCGGGCTGGATCACTACGCGGCATCCAGCTCGCTCGCGCATCTGGTGCAGGACGCGCTGCTCGATCCCGGCGATCCCTGGCTGACCCGCGCCCGCGCGCGCCGTTTCGCGGCGATCCGGCTGTATGCGCCGTTCGTGCTCGATCTGATCCGCCGCCGGCTGGCGGTGGAACTCGGCCGCGACCCCGAGACCGAGCGGCCGGGTAACCGCGACTATGTGATGTGGTTCGCCGACAGCCTGGGGCGGCAGTTCGCCACGTTCCGCAAGCTGCGCTTCCTGCACGACTACCATCACCCCGGCGTGGCGCGCGGCGCGGCTGGACCGCTCTATTCCCTCAGCGAGAACAACGTGTCCCTGCTCGCCGAATTCCCCGATCTCGATACCGGCGTGTTCCTCGACCGCTACGACGAGGAACATTTTTCCGAGCTGTTCCTGACCCGCGCCGACTACGATGCGCTGGCGGAGGGCTTTCCGGCGTTTCACCGCAGCGATGTCGCCGCCGGGCGGACCGTGCTGCGCACGCTGGCCTTCGTTGCGCTGGCGGGCGATGCGGATGCCGGGCGGGAGGCGCAGGAACGCTTTTCCCGCGCCTATGAAACCACTTTGGCGGGCGCCGCATGAGCACGAACCAAGCCGAGGCCCCACGGCGACTGGGCCAGCTTGATCTGACGGCGGCGCGCGCGGCGATGGCGGCGCGTCTGGCGCATGCCGGGGCCAGTCCGCGCGTGGTGGCGGCG
>PKWQ01000314.1 GCA_003133265.1 Acetobacteraceae bacterium | reverse complement strand
CCAGCATCACGTCGACCATCGGCGTGACGTTGATCTCCGCCATCGGGCGATAGCGCCCGCGTCCCTTGGCTTTGCCGTTCAGTGAAGCGGCCATGCCTCAGCCCCTCTTCGCTCTCATGCGCTGGGTCGCTCTTCGGATGTTATGCACTGGGTCGCTCTTCGCTCTGGCGCGACAGGATGGCACCGAACTCGGCGCCGAAGCCCTCCAACCGGGAGGCGTAGCGCCCGAGGTCGGTGCTGATCTTGTTGTAGGCGAGCACCGCCGGGATCGCCGCGACCAGGCCGATGGCGGTGGCGAACAGCGCCTCGGCGATGCCCGGCGCGACCACGGCGAGGTTGGTGTTGTGCATCGCCGCGATCGCCGAGAAGCTATGCATGATGCCCCAGACGGTGCCGAACAGGCCGACGAACGGCGCCGTCGCCCCGACGGAGGCCAGAAACACCATCCACCGCTCCATCCGGTCCATCTCGCGCTGGATGGTCACGTTGATGGCGCGGTCCACGCGGTCGCGCACGCCGGAACGGGCGGGATCGGTGCTCCCGCCGCGCAGGCTGCGCCGCCATTCGCTCATCGCCGCGCCGAACACGGCGGCCATCGGGTGCTCGGGCTTCTGACCCTTGTCCTCGAACAGCTCGTCCAGGCTGCCGCCGGACCAGAACCGGTCCTCGAACCCGTCGGCGTCCTTGTTGGCGCGACGGAGCGAGGAAAACTTCTCGAACGCGATCGCCCACACCCAGACGCTTGCCGCCAGCAATCCGAGCATGACGATCTTCACGACAATATCGGCCTGCACGAACAGGCCCCAGAGCGACAGGTCGCCCGCCGCCGCTCCCAGATTCACTGCATCAACCGCCCGATCCACTTGGCTCTCCCGTCAACCGTCGCCATTCGCCGTATCACGCCCGGCAGCGTCGTCCCTGGTCGCGTCCGTTAACCCCGGCATCATCGCCCGCAGCCCCGCGCGCCAGCGCGGCGGTATGCGCGCCGCCCTTGGCTCCGCCACTCCAGGCTCGCCCAGGCTCGGACCAGCCAAGCTCACACAGGCCAGTCGCACGATCAGCACCGCGCAGGACGAACCGTCGGCCCCGCGAACATCCTGGCGCAGCACCATCGAGGCCCCGCCCACGGCGAGCGGTTGCGTCACCACCACGAGCAGCTCATCCAGCCGGGCGGGACGCAGATAGTCCACTTCGACGCGCCGCACCATGAACATCAGATTATGCCGCTGCGTCAGCTCCGCATGGGGGATTCCCAATTCGCGCAGGGCTTCGGTGCGGGCACGCTCGGCGAAGCGCAGATAGGTCGCGTGATAGACCACCCCGCCGGCGTCGGTGTCTTCATAATAAACCCGCAGACTATGATGGTATGCGCCGCTCATTGGTCTTCCCGCAGCAGATCGAGCTGGCTTGGCAGCGCCGCCGGCGGGGACAGCCCCAGATGCCGCCAGCCGGGCTCGCCCAGCATGCGCCCGCGGCTGGTGCGCAAAATCAGCCCTTCCTGGATCAGATAG
This sequence comes from Acetobacteraceae bacterium, assembly GCA_003133265.1. Taxonomy (GTDB): domain Bacteria; phylum Pseudomonadota; class Alphaproteobacteria; order Acetobacterales; family Acetobacteraceae; genus PALSA-911. Next base: position 5,755 of record PKWQ01000314.1, on the reverse strand, counting down.
GGCTCGATCACGTCTTCGAGCGTATCGCGCGCCTCCGCCAGCGCGGCGGCCAGGGTCTCCACGCCCACCGGCCCGCCGGCATGGTGTTCGGCGATCCGGAGCAGATAGCGCCGGTCCATGGCGTCGAGGCCGATCCGGTCGACCTCCAGCCGGGACAGCGCGGCATCGGCGACATGGCGGTCCACCGGATCGCTGCCCTCCACCGTGGCGATGTCGCGCACCCGGCGCAGCAGCCGCCCGGCGATGCGCGGTGTGCCGCGAGAGCGCCGGGCGATCTCCACCGCTCCGTCCCTGGTCAGCCGGAATTCGAGCTTTTCCGCCCCGCGCGCCACGATCAGCTCCAGTTCGGCGGGGCTGTAGAACACCAGCCGCAACGGGATGCCGAAGCGGTCGCGCAGCGGCGTCGCCAGCAGCCCGGCGCGGGTGGTGGCGCCCACCAGGGTGAATGGCGACAGATCGATCCGCACCGACCGCGCCGCCGGGCCTTCGCCGATGATCAGGTCGAGCTGGAAATCCTCCATCGCCGGGTACAGCACCTCCTCGATGGCGGGCTGCAAACGATGGATCTCGTCGATGAACAAGACATCTCTGGGCTGAAGGTTCGTCAGAATCGCGGCAAGATCGCCGGCGCGCTGGATCACCGGCCCCGATGTGGCGCGGAAGCCGACGCCAAGCTCGCGCGCCACGATCTGCGCCAGCGTGGTCTTGCCGAGCCCCGGCGGACCGTGCAGCAGCACATGGTCCATCGCCTCGCCGCGGCCCTTGGCGGCCTGGATGAAGGTTCGGAGATTTTCCCGGCTCGCCCGCTGGCCGATGAATTCGCCCAGCGTCTGCGGCCGCAGGCTGGCCTCGGCGGCGTCATCCTCGCCGCGCACCGGCGAGACCGGACGCTCCTCGCCGCTCATCGTGCCAACTCCTTCAGGCTGTCACGGATCACCGCATCCAGCCCGGCATCCTCGCCCAGCCGCTCGATCACCCGCGCCACCGCCGGCTGCGCTTCCTGGCGGCGATAGCCGAGATTGACCAGTGCCGAGAGCACGTCCTCCGCCACACCGCGCGGCAGCATCGGCGGCGCCAGCGTGAAACCGGAGCCGACCGGCATCGCACCCGCCTTCTCGCGCAGTTCCGACAGGATGCGTATGGCCAGCTTGGGCCCCACGCCCGGCGCGCGGGTCAGGCTGGCCTTGTCGGTGGCGGCGATGGCCGAGACCAGCTCGCGCGGCGACAGGGCCGAGAGGATGCCCAGCGCCACTTTCGCCCCCACGCCCTGCACCGTGGTCAGCAGCCGGAACCAGTCGCGCTCGGCCGCGTCGGCGAAGCCATACAGCAGGATGGCGTCCTCGCGCACATGCGTCTCGATCAGCAATTGCGCGGTCATGGGTGGGCTCGGCAGGGCGGCGAGCGTGCGGCTGGATGCCTGCACCAGATAGCCGACGCCATTCACGTCGAGCACGCAGCGCCCATCCTCGATCTGATCCACCTTGCCCGTCAGCTTGCCTATCACGCCATCCGGCTCCCCGCCGCCCAGGCCAGCCGGCTCGCCCGATGATGCGCGTGACAGATCGCCACCGCCAGCGCGTCCGCCGCGTCCGCCCGGCGCAGCGTTGCACCCGGCAGCAGCCGGCGGACCATCATCTGCACCTGATCCTTCGACGCGCCCCCGGTGCCCACCACCGACAACTTCACCGTCTTCGCACCGTATTCCAGCACCGGGATGCCGATCAGCGCCGGGGCCAGCAGCGCGACGCCGCGCGCGTAGCCGAGCTTCAGCGTGGCGGCGCCGTTGCGGTTCACATAGGTCTCCTCGACAGCGGCCTCATTCGGGCGGTACTCCTCCAGCAGCAGGGTCAGAGCATCGTGCAGCACCTTGAGCCGGGAGGGCACCGGCTCCGCGCTATCGGTCGCGATCACGCCGTCGCCGATATGGCGCAGCCGGTTGCCATCGACCTCGATGACGCCCCAGCCGGTAAAGCGCAGGCCGGGATCGATCCCCAGCAATCTGACCGCCGGCAGTCTGACCATACGCGACCCGCCCCCCGATTCGCCCGCTATGCCGAGAGTTTCTGCATGACCGCGTCGGGAATGTCGAAGTTCGCGTAGACATTCTGCACGTCGTCGTTGTCCTCGAGCACGTCGAGCAGCTTGAGCAGCGAGGCCGCCTTCTCCTCGTCCAGCGTCACCAGGGTGGTCGGCCGCCAGTCCAGCTTGGCGGATTCCGGCGCACCGAAGCGGGTTTCCAGCGCGTCACGCACGGCGAAGAAGTCGTCGGTGGCGCAGGTGATCTCGTGGCCCTCGGCGTCGCTCTCGGCATTGTCCGCCCCGGCCTCGATCGCCGCTTCCAGCATATCGTCGGCGCTGGCGACGGCGGCCGGATAGCGGATCACGCCCTGGCGGTTGAACAGGAAGGCGACCGAGTTGGTCTCCCCCAGCGCGCCGCCGTGCTTGGCGAAGGCCGAGCGCACGTCCGAGGCGGTGCGGTTGCGGTTGTCGGTCAGCGCCTCGACGATCACGGCGACGCCGGCGGGGCCGTAGCCCTCGTAGCGGACCTCGAAATAATCGTCCCCCTGCCCGGCGCCGACGGCTTTCTTGATCGCGCGGTCGATGGTGTCCTTGGGCATGTTGGCGACCCGCGCCTCGATCAGCGCGGAGCGCAGGCGCGGGTTGACCGCCGGGTCGGGCAGCCCGATCCGGGCGGAGACGGTGATCTCGCGGATCAGCTTGGCGAACTGCCTGCCGCGCTTGGCATCCTGCGCGCCCTTGCGGTGCATGATGTTCTTGAACTGCGAATGGCCGGCCATTGCCGCGTCCCGATCGATAAGGTGAAGGAAGCGCGCGTTCTAGCAGCGCGGAGGCGCGGGGGGAAACCGGGCTGTGGCGCACACATCATGGACAGCCAAAGCCTTGCGAGAATGTCGTGGAATGGCTAGAGCTTATAGTATGTCGGCGAAATGGAAAATTTCGGGCGTCATTGCCGCAGCCTGTCTGGCGGTGGCCGCCCAGTGCGGCGACGCGCAATCGGCACCGAACAATGTCGTGACCGGGCAGAAGCTCGCGGAACAATATTGCGCCCAATGCCACGTGATCGTTCCCGGCGGCCCGGCCGGCTGGACCGACGCCCCTTCCTTCGAGGCGATCGCCAACCGTCCGGGGACCACGGCGGCGAAGCTCAGCGCCTTCATCCAGAAGCAGCACATGCACATGCTGAACACCGCGCGGCCACGGGGCGAGGCGGACGCGATCGCCGCCTACATCGTCAGCCTGCGCAAGCACTGACCGGACACGCTCCGGCCGACCGCCGATCAGACCGCCGGCATCGCCTGCGATAGCCGCCCGCCAAGGCGCAGCGGCTCGATCCGCTTGGCCAGGCCGGTCCGCTCGTCGGTCTCGACGAACACCCCGCACACCGTCGCCTCGCCCTCCGCCGGGGCCAGGCGCTCGCCGGGCAGCTTGCGCCAGAAGCGCGCCGCCGCGCCCTGCTTCGCCATGCCGATCACGCTGTCGTAGTCGCCACACATCCCGGCATCGGACACATAGGCGGTCCCGCCCGGCAGCACCTGATGGTCCGCCGTCGGCGTGTGGGTGTGCGTGCCAACCACCAACGATACCTGTCCATCGAAGGAATGGGCGAAGGCCATCTTCTCGCTGGTCGCCTCGGCATGGAAATCCACCACGATCGCGTGCACCGTGCCGCCCAGCCGGTGCTTTGCGAGTTCCTGCGCCGAGGTGCGGAACGGGCAATCCAGCGCGTCCATGAACAGCCTCCCCATCACGTTCAGCACCAGCGCCCGCCGCCCGTCGCCGACCTCCAGGCTGACCAGCCCGGCCCCGGGCGTGCCGGGCGGGTAGTTCAACGGCCGGATCAGGCGGGGATTTTCGGCGATATAGGGAAGAAGCTCCTTGCGGTCCCAGGCGTGGTTGCCGAGCGAGATCACGTCGGCCCCGGCGGCGAACAGCGTGCGTGCCATGTCCGGCGCCAGCCCGAAGCCGTGCGAGGCGTTCTCCGCATTAACGATCGCCAGATCGACGCGCAGCTCCGCGCGCAGGCGCGGCAGCCATGCGAGGACCGCCTCGCGGCCGGAACGGCCGACCACGTCGCCCAGAAACAAAATACGCATCAGATCAGCCTGTCCCCACACCGGATCACGCCACGCTCGGTGGCAATGGCGGCAAGCGGCACGTCGTAGGGACCAACGGGCACTTCGTCCAGTTCCTGCGCGGCGAAGCCGCAGCCGATGGCGAGCCGGCCCGGCAATCCGGCCAGGGTGCGGTCGTAGAACCCGCCGCCATAGCCAAGCCGATAGCCGCGCCGGTCGAACGCCAGCAGCGGCACCAGCAGCACGTCCGGCACCCGCGCCTCGCCCACCGGGCGCATCGTGCCGAAGCGTTCCCGGGTCATCGCATCGCCAGGGCGCCACAGCCGGAAACTCAACGGCTCGCCGCGCTGGACGGTGACCGGCAGCACAACCGGGTTGCCGCGTGCGATCAGCGCATACAGCAGTAGCCGGAGGTCGATCTCGCCCCGCATCGGCCAGAAGCCGGAGACGATCGCGCCCTCGGGCGGCGGCATCTCGCGCAGCAGATGCGCCCCGAGCGCCGCGCCCGATGCCGGGTCGCAGCGCGCGCGCGCGCTCAGCGCCCGCTCTCGCGCGGCACGCTTGGCTTCGCTCGGTTCGAATGTGATGTGCGGAGCCGCCATGGCCGTTGGCGTATCAACCCTCCCAGAGCCTGCTTGTGCAGGTGGGCGCCAGATACCGAGACCACGATCCCGGCAGAGCCAGCTCCCTGGAGGTACTTACTGGCCCCGGGGATGAATTACCTGACGCACCCAGCAGCCCCGCCGACACAACTTAGGGATGCTCCAGCTCCGCTGCAATGTCTTCCGCGCGCCTGGCGAGCTTGCCGAGCTTGCGCCCCAGCTTCGGGTCGGCCCTGGCCGGCCTGCCCGTCACCGCCGACAACTTCTTGTCCAGCTCGAAGATGTCATCGGTCATCATCAGGGCAGCCATGATCAGCATGCGTGACTCGCCGCTCGGTCCGGCAACCGCCTTGATTTTCTCGATGCGGTCGTCCACCTGCTGGGCCATTGCCTGCAGGTGATCCTCCTCGCCGTCCTGACAGCCGAGTGTGTAGCTGTAGCCGTTGATGCGGAGCGTGACTTGCGCCATCGCGTGGTCCTTATGCGGTCTGTGTCAGGGCTATTTGGCGGCAAGTGCCGCGCGCAGGCGCAGGATCAATCCGTCCAGCCGGGTGGCGATTGCCGCGGTCTCCGGCACAACGGCTGTGGCCGCGGCGGCGCCGGCTTGCACCAACCCGCGCGCTTGTGACACCCCGAGCGCGATTCGCTCCAGAGCCGCCTCCAGCCGGTCAGCGGCGTTATCCGCGTCGTCGGTCTCGGTGGACATCGCTGCTACGGACCTTCCCTCAAGGTTGCTATGCCGCTTGAACTGCTCCCCGGAAGTGCGCAGGGTCAAGCATGATTCTCTATCCTGCCGTCATCGCGCACGGAACGGAAGACCTCAGAGCGGCAATGCGCGCCGATCTTCCCATTACCGTGCTCTCCGCACCCGGCGCGGCGCTCTATGCCGGGGCGGGATGGTGGCGGGCGCTGATCGCGCTGGCCCGGCGGGAATTTCCCGACGCGACGATGACCGACCTGCTGGATTGCGCCGATGCGCCGGGCCGGGCGCTGGAGGCGATCCGGATCGGCCAGCGCGGGCTGGTACTGTCGCCCGCCGCCGCCGGCTTCGCCGCCGCC
>PKWQ01000155.1 GCA_003133265.1 Acetobacteraceae bacterium | reverse complement strand
TCTCCATCAAGCTCGGCTGGCTACCGGCCTTCGGTCGCGGCAGTCCCATGCACCTGATCATGCCCGCCATCGCCCTTGGCTGGTATCCGGTTGCCGCGCAGACCCGCATCCTGCGCTCGGCGATGCTCGACGTTCTCGACAGCGATTACATCCGCATGGGCCGCGCCGTCGGCGCGCCGGAATGGGTGCTGATCCTGAAATACGCCTTCCGCAACGCCGCCATCCCGCTCGTTACCATGCTAGGCGTCTACTTCGCCTCCATGCTCGGCGGCGCCTTCGTCGTCGAGGTGATCTTCGCCTGGCCCGGTGTCGGCCGCCTTGTCGTCGAAGCCGTGTTCGCCCGCGACTTCCCGGTGATCCAGGCCGGCGTCCTGCTTACCTCGGTCCTGTTCGTCCTCTCCAACCTTCTCGTCGATCTCAGCTACGGCCTGATCGACCCACGTATCCGCCATGGCTGAGCCCGCCGCCATCCCCATTCCGCGCCCGTTCGCCACGCGGCTGTTTGGCTTCGCCCGCATCAGCGGCTTTCCCTGGATCCCCGCGCTGGTCCTCGCCCTGGTAATCGCCGCCGCAATCGGCGGCGAGGATCTTGCCCCGTTCGATCCCAACGCGCTCGATCTCGGCGCCGCCTTCAAGCCCCCTGCCTGGGCAGATGGCGGCAGCATCGAGCACCTGCTCGGCACCGACAATCTCGGCCGTGACGTGCTCAGCCGCATCATCGCCGGCGCCCGTATTTCGTTCATTGTCGCCTTCTACGCCATCGTCTTCTCCGGCGGCCTCGGCGCGCTCATCGGCATGACCGCCGGCTATTTCGGCCGCGTTGTCGATACCGTCATCATGCGCCTGGTCGACATCCAGATGTCGATCCCCTCGTTCGCGTTGGCGCTGGTGCTCGCCACCGTCCTCGAGCCTGGCCTGCACACCGTTACCATCGTCATCGTCATCGGCTACTGGACCTGGTACGCTCGCATCGTGCGCGGCGAAATTCTTTCGCTCAGACAACGCGACTACGTCGCCCTCGCCCGCGTCGCCGGCTGCGGTACGCTCACCATCTTCCGCCGCCACCTGCTGCCCAACATCCTCAACACGCTGCTGATACTCGCCTCGCTGCAGGTCGGTCAGGTCATCATCTTCGAGGCCTCGCTCAGCTTCCTGGGCCTCGGCATCCAGAACCCCGACGTCTCCTGGGGGCTGATGCTCGCCGACGCGCGGGGCTACATCACCAACGCCTGGTGGGCGATCACCATGCCGGGCATCGCCATCATGCTGACCTGCCTGTCGTCCAACCTGCTCGGTGACTGGCTGCGCGACAGCTTCGACCCGAAACGCCGGCAGCTCTGACATGCCGGATACCGCCCCACTGCTTCGCGTCGAGAACCTGACGACCCATATCTTCCTCAAGCGCGGCGTCGTGCGCGCCGTCGACGGCATCGATCTCGAACTCGCCGCCGGCGAAACCCTCGGCATCATCGGCGAATCCGGCTCCGGCAAGACCATGACCTGCCTGTCGATCCTCCGCCTGCTGCCGAAAGCCGGCGGGCGCATCGTTGCGGGCCGCGTCCTGCTCGATGGAACCGACCTCACCCAGGTCTCGGAAGCAGAGATGGCGCGCGACTGGCGCGGCCGGCGCATCGCCATGGTCTCACAGGACCCGCTCACCGCGCTGAACCCGGTCTTCACCATCGGCGATCAGGTCGGCGGCCCGTTCCGTTACCACCATCTGGCGCGCGGCCGCGCCGCCGTCCGCACCGCCGTCACCGCCGTGCTCCGGCGCGTGCGCATCCCGTCCGCCGAAACCCGGCTCGACGACTACCCGCACCAGTTCTCCGGCGGCATGCGCCAGCGTGCGGTCATCGGCATGGCGATCGCCAGCGTCCCGCGCCTGCTGATCGCCGACGAGCCCACCAGCAATCTCGACGTCACCATCCAGGTGCAGATGATCGAGCTGTTCCGCGATATCCAGCGCGAGACCGGGCTCGGCATCATCCTGATCACCCACGATCTCGGCGTCGCCGCCTCGCTGTGCGATCGCATCGCCGTCATGTATGCCGGGCGCATCGTCGAAACCGGCCCGGTGCGCGCGATCTACCGCAACCCCGCACACCCCTATACCCAGGCGCTGCTCGCCGCGATCCCGCATCTCGGCCAGAAGCGCGCCCGCCTGCTCGCCATCCAAGGCCAGCCGCCCAGCCTGATCGACCCGCCCGCTGGCTGCCGCTTCGCCGCCCGTTGCGCGCAGGCCATGCCGCGCTGCGCCGAGGCCTATCCGCCGGACGTTGCCGTCGCAACCGACCATTTTGCCGCCTGCTGGCTCGCGCAACCGGGCCAGGGCAACGCAGTACAGGGAACGGCCGCCGCATGACCGCCCCGCTGCTCGAACTGCGCGACGTGAAGAAGCATTTTCCGGTCGATGCCGGCATCTTCGGCGCGCGCGCCAGCGTTCGGGCCGTCGATGGCGTCAGCCTCGCCATCGCACCGGGCGAAACCTTCGCCCTGGTCGGCGAGTCCGGCTGCGGCA
>PKWQ01000025.1 GCA_003133265.1 Acetobacteraceae bacterium | reverse complement strand
GGCGGTCGCCGATGACGATGTCCCGGTAGGACCGCTTCAGCGCCGAGCAGGTCAGCGCCCGGCCCGCCGCCGCGCCGACCCGGCGGCGCAGCCCGGCAAGCCCCTGGCGCGGTCCGCCGAAACCGGCGGCAATTTCGGTGGGAATTTCGACGTCATGCAGGACCACGTCATCCTGCAGCGAACTGTTGCCGAACAGCATGTTCAGCAACTGCCCGGCATCGAGACCGATGGTGGCGAGCGCGAGCGCGATCCGCACCGCGAACCGCCCCCCGCCCAGATCGGAGATGGTCTCGACACGCCCGACGATGTCGGACAGCACGCCCGGCTCGTCGATTGCCTCCAGCGGCATCTCGACGCTCTGCTCGACCGCGATGCCCCGCGCCCGGCCCTCGATCGAGGCCGCGTCGGCGCGCACATGATAGACAGCCACCAAACGTGAAATCATGGCCCCTTTCCGATGACCCACCGCAAAGGGGCTCATGATATCAAAAGCCAGTCGCCGTCAATCCGCGAGCGCCGGCGCAGCGGAAAAGCCTATCCGCTGTATCCCGGCGCCAGGGTGTAGGCGCCGTCCTTCACCGAATTCGCCGCCACCATCACGATCTCCTCCGTCGGCAGGCCGTTATGCTGCGTCGGTGAGAATTTGTAGGTGGCGGACAGGCTGACCCAGCCGGCTTCCAGGGAGTTCACATATTTGATGATCCCCGCCGCATCGGTACCGCCCGACGCCTTTATGGCAGCCGCGGGCAGCGCGATCAGGTCATAGCCGCTCAGGACATAGTACAGCACCGTATCCGACAGATCGACCTTCTTGTCATGCAGCCGCGTGACGAAGGCTTCGGTGCGCGGAGGCAGTTTGCCGGCGGCGTTGTAGGCGCAGGTGCGGAAGCCGAGCGTATAAACCTTCTCCCAGTTCGCCGGCTTGTCGAGCAGTTTGCTGACCTCGCCGCTGCCGAGCGAGGGGTGGCCGATGAACGGCACATCCCAGCCGATCTGCGCACGCTCGTTCATCAGCCGCGCCAGCAGTTCGGCGGAGACGCTCCACAACACCACGAACTTCGCCCCGGCGGCCTGGGCGCGCAGCAGATCGGGCTTCACGTTGGGTTGGATGGCATCGATCTGCGACTGATAGAGGACATTGGCGCCCGACGCCTTGAAGCCCGCCACGCAAGACGCGACGGCGGAGGTGCCATAGCCGGTGGTATCGCCCATCACCGCCACGTCGCGGATCTTGGCGACGTTCAACACATAGTTGCGTACCGCGTCGTCGAGCTGTCCGCTACGAGGGGCGACGCGAAACCCGTTCGGATATTTCACTGGGTCGATCAGGCTGTCGACGTAGCACGGGTGGAAGTTGGGCATCTTGGCGCGCGCCAGGATCGGCGTCGAGGCAAGCGTTTCGCCGGAATTCATCGGCCCGACAATCACATGCACCTTCTGCTGGGCAATCAACTCCTGCGCCGCGTTAACCGCCTTGGTCGGATCGCTCTGGGTGTCACGGGTGATCAGATCGATCTTGCGCCCGAGCACGCCCCCCGCCGCGTTGATATCGTCGACAGCGAGCTGAATGCCGGGCTGGAAGCCCAGCCGCGTCGGGCCGGAGGCCGCTCCGGTGAGCGGGGCGAGAAAGCCGATCCGGATCGGCTCGGCGGCGGCCCGTGCGGGACGGGCCAGCCCGGAGATCAGGCTACCGGCGGATGCAAGTGCAAAGCCACGGCGAGTGAGCGACATTTTTGTCTCCTCCCATTGGTTTGCTTGCACACTATACCGCAGACCCGTTGCGCGCCAGAAATCCCACCAAACCTGGTCCGGCGCGCGGCAAAGCCTATCAGCTATACCCAGGCGCCAGGTTGTAGGCGCCGTCCTTCGCCGAGTTCGCGGCCGACATCACGATCTCCTCCGTCGGCAGGCCGTTATGCTGCGTCGGCGAGAATTTGTAGGTGACATACAGGCCGGGCCAGCCGGCTTCTTGGGCGTTCAGATATTTGGCGATCCCCGCCGGGTCGGTGCCGCCCGACGCCTTGATCGCGGCCGCGGACAGCGTGATCAGATCGTGGCCTTCCAGGATCCACCACAGCAGCGTATCCGACAGTTTCACCCCCTTTTCGCGCAACCGCGCGACGAAGGCTTCGGTGCGCGGGGGCAGCTTGCCGGCGGCGTTGTAGCTGCAACTGCGGAAGCCGAGCGTGTAGACCTTGTCCCAGTTCGACGGCTTGTCGAGCAGGTCGCGGACCTCGCCGGCCCCGAGCGCGGGATGGCCGACGAACGGCACGTCCCAGCCGATCTGCGCGCGCACGTTCATCAGCCGCGCCAACATGCCGGTGGCGACGCTCCACAACACCACCACCTTGGCCCCGGCGGCCTGGGCGCGCAGCAGATCGGGCTTCACGTCGGGCTGGTTGGCATCGATCAGCGACTGATAGACGACATTGGCGCCCCCGGCCTTGAAGCCCGCCACCGAGGATGCGACCGCGGAGGTGCCATAGCCGGTGGTATCGCCCATCACCGCCACGTCGCGGATCTTGGAGACGTTCAGCACATAGTTGCGTACCGCGTCGTCGAGCTGCCCGCTATAGGGGGCGAGGCGGTAGGCATAGGGATATTTCACCGGGTCGATCAGGCTGTCGACGAAGCAGGGGTGCAGGTCGGGCATCTTGGCGCGCGCCAGGATCGGCGTCGCGGCAAGCGATTCGCCGGAATTGAACGGCCCGAGCATCATNNTCGATCTTGCGCCCGAGCACGCCGCCCGCCGCATTGACGTCCTCGACAGCGAGCAGGATGCCGCGCTGGAAGCCCTGTGTCGGGGCGGAGGCCGGTCCAGTGAGCGCGGCCAGATAGCCGATCTTGATCGGCTCGGCTTCCGCCCGCGCGGGACGAGACAGCCCGGAGACCAGGGTACCGGCGGATGCGAGCGCGAAGCCACGACGAGTAAGCGACATTGTTGTCTCCTCCGATAGGGTTATCCGCACCCTATACCGGAGAGCTGTCGCGCGCCAACAGCCCGGCTAGGTCCGGAGCATCGGGCAGCCGCCCTCGCTCATCGGGCGGAATGCGTCTTCGGCCGGCGTGGTGTCCAGCAGCTTGTAATAGTCCCAGGGGTAACGGCTGTCCGCCGGCTTCTTCACCTCGAACAGATAGGAGTTGTGGATCTTGCGGCCGTCGGCACGCACCCTGCCCTTGCCGAAGATCGGATCGTCCGTTGGAATTTCCTTCATCTTCGCCACCGCCGCGCGCCCGTCGGCCTTCGCCGCGTCCACGCCCATCGCCAGCACCGTCTTCAGGTAGTGGACGACCGCCGAATACATCCCTGCCTGCGTCGAGGCGGGCATAAAGCCGTGCATTTCCGCGCCGTAGCGCTTGGAGAAGGCGCGCGTGTCGTCGTTCATGTCCCAGTAGAACACGTCGGTCAGCAGCAGTCCCTGCGCCGCGTTCAGGCCGAGCGCGTGTACCTGCGGGATATGAAACAATGTCGCCGCCACCCGCATGCCATGGCTGGTCAGGCCGAACTCGCCGGCCTGCTTGATCGTGTTCGCCGCATCGCCGCCGGCGTTGGTCAGGCCCAGCACCTTCGCCCCGCTGGCCTGCGCCGCGATCAGATAGCTGGAGAAATCGGTGGTGCCGGGGAACGGGTGCTTGGAGATGCCGAGCACCTTGCCGCCCATCTTCTTGATCATCCCCTCGGCGTCGGCGGTCAGCGATGCGCCCATCGCGTAGTCCGCCTGGATGAAATACCAGGTGTCGCCGCCGGCCTTGATCGCCGCGCGGGCGGTGGAGCTGGCAAAAGAATAGCTGTCGTACACCCAATGCACATGGTTCGGCCCGCAGGCCTTGCCCGTCAGGTCCGACGTGGCCGGTCCGGTCAGCAGCAGAACCTTGTTGCGCTGCTCCGCCACCGTCCGCAGCGCCAAGGCGCCGGCGGAGAACGGAATATCCAGGATCGCGTCCACCCCTTCACGGTCGTACCAGGCGCCGGCCATGGAGACATAGGTGTCGGTCTTGGTCCCGGCGTCGGCCGCCTTCAGCTCCACCGACAGCTCGGGATGCTGTTTGGCGAAATCGGCGACGGCGAGCTTGGCGCCGACCACCGATCCCGGGCCGGCATCCTCGGAATAAGGGCCGCTCATGTCGGTTAGGACGCCGAGCCGGATGGTCTGGGCGGCGCGCGAGCGGCGCGGCCGGAACGTGGTCGCGGCGGCCGTGGTGGCACCCAGCAGAGCGGTGCGACGGGTCAGGATCGGCATTGCGGGACTTCCCTATCAATTATGTCTTGCGCTTGGGTGTAAGCCTGTTCGACCCGCGCGCGACGGTCAAGCCGATCCGCGCACCATCCTGGTGCGCGTTGCCTGCTGCCATTTCACCGGCAACGATCGGTGGGGCGGGCCGGAATGACCGACGCCGCCCCCTGATCGGTTAGGCTTTCACCATCGGACAACCGCCCTCGCTGAGCGGGCGGAACGCCTGCTCCGCCGGGATCGTGCGGATCAGCTTGTAGAGATCCCACGCGCTCTTGGATTCGGCCGGCGCTTTCACCTGGAACAGATACATATCGTGGATCTTGCGTCCGTCCTCGCGGATGCGGCCCTTGCCGAACAGCGGGTCGTCCGTCGGCATCGCCTTCATCTGCTCGATCGTCGCCCGTCCGTCCGCCTTGGCCTTGGCTACGCCGAGCTTGGAGACAGCTTTCAGGTAGTGCGTCACCGCGGAATAGCAGCCGGCGGAGTCCATCGACGGCATCTGGCCACGCAACTGCGCGCCCACCCGCGCGCCGAACGCGCGGGTGCCGTCGTTCAGGTCCCAGTAGAACGGTTCGGTCAGCAGCACGCCCTGCGCCACCTCCAGGCCCAGCGCATGCACGTCGGCGATCTGGAACACCAGGCCGGCGAGCTTGATGCCGGACTTGGCGAAACCGAACTCCGCAGCCTGCTTGATGCAGTTGATCGCGTCCCCGCCACCGTTGGCGAGCCCGACCACTTTCGCCCCGCTGGCGCGCGCGGCGATCAGGTAGCTGGAGAAATCCGTGGTGCCCGGGAACGGCGTCACCGACTCGCCCAGCACCTTGCCGCCGGCGGCCAGCACATGCCCGGCGGTGTCGCGTTGCAGGGAATGGCCGTAGGCATAGTCGGCGGTGATGAAATACCAGGTGTTCGCACCTTCCGCGACCAGCGCGCGGGCCACCCCGGCCGGCAGCGACCATGTGTCGTAGACCCAGTGCAGATGGTTCGGCCCGCAGGCCTTGCCGGTCAGGTCGGCGGTGCCGGCACCGGTCAGGATCGCCACCTTGTTCCGCTCCTTCGCCATGGTGGCGAGCCCGAGGGCGGCGGAGGACAGCGGCAGATCGAGGATCAGGTCCACGCCCTGGTTGCCGTACCAGTCGCCGGCGATGCCCAGGGCCACATCCGGCTTGTTCAACTCGTCGGCCGAGATCAATTCGACCTGAATGCTGGGATCGATCTTGCGATAATCCTCGATCGCCAGCTTGGCGCCGATCACCGAGCCGGGGCCGGTATTGTCCATGTAGGCGCCGGACATGTCCGTCAGCACGCCGATGCGGATCGGCGCATCCGCCGCCCCGGCGCGGCGCGACGCGGCGATCCCGGCCGCCAGGCCCATGCCCATTCCCGTGCCAAGCACGGCGCGACGTCCGATTGAACGGATCATTTATTTGTCCTCCTTTGAGGTCAGGCCCCGTTTGCGAGTGCCTTGTTGTTGTTCCTTGGACCCGCACAGGCTTCACCCGGCGCGAGCCGTGGTCAAGCACATTGCTGCTGTACGCTGCTCTGGGGACAGGCGCAGGACCGCTTTCTATGCGGCCAGCGCCCGCATCTCGGCGTACAGGTCGCTTTTGCCCTCGAAACCGATGCCGGGCAGGTCCGGCATGGCGATGTGGCCATTCTCCACCCGCACGCCGTCGGGGAAGCCGCCATAGGGCTGGAACAGATCCGGATAGCTCTCGTTGCCGCCCAGGCCGAGCCCGGCCGCGATGTTCAGCGACATCTGGTGCCCGCCATGCGGAATGCAGCGCGCCGGCGACCAGCCAGCCACCTTCAGCGCCGCCAGGGTGCGCTGGTATTCGCACAGGCCATAGGACAGGGCGCAGTCGAATTGCAGCCAGTCGCGGTCCGGGCGCATACCGCCGTACCGCAGCAGATTGCGGGCGTCCTGGTGGCTGAACAGGTTCTCCCCGGTCGCCATCGGGCCGGGATAGAACTCGGCGAGCGCGGCCTGCAACTGGTAGTCCAGCGGGTCGCCGGCCTCCTCGTACCAGAACAGCGGATAGTCGCGCAGCATCTTCGCGTAGGCGATGGCGGTTTCCAGGTCGAAGCGCCCGTTCGCGTCCACCGCGAGGCGCGCCTGGCCGCCGATCTCGTTCAGCACCGCCTCGATCCGCCGCCGGTCGTCGGCGATCGGCTCGCCGCCGATCTTCATCTTCACCACGGTGTAGCCGCGATCCAGATAACTGCGCATCTCCGAGCGCAGCGCCGACAGGTCCTTGCCCGGATAATAATAGCCGCCGGCCGCGTAGACGAACACGCTGGGGTTTGCCACGCGCCCGTGCCGCTCGGCCAGCAGCCGGAACAGCGGCTTGCCGGCGATCTTCGCCACCGCGTCCCACACCGCCATGTCGATGGTGCCGACCGCTACCGAGCGCTCGCCATGCCCGCCGGGCTTCTCGTTCGTCATCATCGCCGCCCAGACCCGGTCCGGGTCCAGATTGCCGCCGCTCTCGTCCAGCAGCGATGCCGGCGCGGCGTCCAGGATGCGGCCGGCGAAGCGCTCGCGGATCAGCCCGCCCTGGCCGTAGCGGCCGTTGGAATTGAAGCCGTAGCCGACCACGCGCCGCCCGTCGCGCACCGCGTCGGTCACCACCGCCACCAGACTGGTCGTCATCTTGGAGAAGTCGATATAGGCATTGCGAATCGGGGAGGCGATCGGCTTGGTGACCTCGCGGACATCGAGGATGCGGACGGACATGGGTGGTCTCCTGCGGATACTGACGGCCGAAGCCCCGTTGTCGCCTGTCCGGTTGACCTGCATCAAGGCTGGATTTTCGCTTTCGGCCATCATGTGTCTATTCTGCCCTGCCGCCCTTGCGCGACATCCAAGGCGAGAGCGGCTGCCACGATCTATCCCCCAAAGGAGTGTTCGCCGCGATGAGAACCAGGATCGTGACTTTCAGGGGTCTGGGTGCCCTTGCCATCCTCGCGCTGCTGGCGGGGTGCTCCTCCCCGGAGCAGACGGGGACGTCGTCATCGACCGGTGGGACCGGCGAGACCGGCGGGACCGGCGGGACCGGTTCGCGGTTCGCCGGCACCGCGGTTCCGGGCAGCCAGGCGGACCTGGCCACGAATGTCGGCGACCGCGTCTTCTTCGATTTCAACCAGACCGAGCTGAAGCCCGAGGGCAAGGCCACCCTGGACCGTCAGGCCGCGTGGCTGGCGCAATATCCGCGCAACAAGGTACTGATCGCCGGCAATTGCGACGAGCGCGGGACAGTGGAATACAACATGGCCATCGGCCAGCGGCGCGCCAATGCCGCGGGCGGCTATCTGACAGCCAAGGGCGTCTCCCCCGCCCGCATCGCCACGATCAGCTATGGCAAGGAGCGCCCGGTCGCACTCGGGTCCGATGAGGCATCCTGGGCACAGAACCGCAACGCCACTACATCCTTGCAGTGATCGGTAACGCGGATACAGGGGAGGGTCCGATATGACCGACAACAAAACCGACGCATTTCGTACCGCTGGAAAATACGTCCTGGAATCGGTCGAGGTTCTCGGCGCGCTGGTAGCGGCGGCATTCGCGCTGCGCGTGGGTGCCGGAAGCACGGAAATCGTCTCCGCCCTGTCCGCCGAGTTCGATGACGCGCTGGAAAAACTGACGCACGGCACCGAGGGCACTCCCACAGACGCGGGGACAGCCAATCTGGACAACCTCGCCGAGCAGGCAAGCAAGATTTCCACCGATCCGGACTCGACGCCGGCCGACCAAAAATTCGCCGGATTGCTGAAACGCGTGGTCGCCCTGCTTTCCGGAACGCCGTCGCGCTGAGCGGAAACGACCGCTCCGCGACCGCCCGCTTATCTGTCCGCCACCAGCACCGGCAGCGTCAGGCCGTCCTTCAC
>PKWQ01000173.1 GCA_003133265.1 Acetobacteraceae bacterium | reverse complement strand
CAGGCCGCCGCCACGGTGGTCGCCATGGTGTTTAATTTCCAGCTCAACAACCAGATCACCTACCGTGACCAGCGACTGCGCGGGCCGCTGCTGTGGCGGGGGCTGCTGGTGTTCATGCTGGTCTGCGGCGTGGGCGCGATCGCCAATATCGGTATCGCCAATACGCTGTACGAGAATCACGCCGCCGCCTGGACCCTTGCCGGCGCCATCGGGGCGGCGATCGGCGTGGTGTGGAACTACGCGGTGTCCTCGACATTGGTTTGGCGCACGCGTTGACTCCGGGCTGGCGCCAGCCGGTTCCGGTCCTGGCCGCGCTCGCGGCGCTGACGCTGCTGCGGCTGATCGTTGCCGCTGTCGTGCCGCTGTCGCCGGACGAGGCATATTACTGGGTGTGGTCGCGCGCGCTGGCACCGGGCTATCTCGATCATCCGCCGATGGTGGCGNNCTTGCCGGCGATGGCGCGCTGGGGGTGCGTCTGCTGGGGCCGCTGTCGGCGGCACTCGGCTCGCTGCTGCTGGCCGATGCGGCGGAGCAGCTGCTGCCGGGACGTGGGGCGGGTTGGCGCGCGGCGGCGCTGCTGAACGCTACCCTGTTCCTGGGGGTAGGCGCGGTGACGATGACGCCGGACACGCCGCTGCTGTTCTTCTGGACCCTGGCCCTGTGGGCGCTGGCGCGAATCGCGGCCGGCGGCGGGGCCGGCTGGTTCATCGCCGCCGGGCTCGCCGCCGGGCTGGCGCTGGCCAGCAAATACACCGCCGCGTTCCTTGGGCTTGGCATCTTGCTTTGGCTGCTGGCGGTGCCGGACCTGCGGCGTTGGCTGGCACGTCCCGCGCCCTGGCTCGGCGCGCTGGCAGCCGGTGCGGTGTTCGCCCCGGTGGTGCTGTGGAACGCGGCGCACGGGTGGGCGAGCTTTGCCAAGCAGGGCGGACGCGTCGGCGACTGGAATCCCGCGCGGGCGATGCAGTTCCTGGGCGAGCTGACCGGCGCGCAAATCGGTTTGGCGACCCCGCTGGTCTTCCTGCTCTGTGCCGGCGGGGTGGTGCTGGCGGCGCGGCGCGCCTGGCGCACCCGCGATGCCGGCTGGACCCTGCTCGTGGCGCTGACAGTGCCGGCGGTCGCGGTGTTCGTGCAGCACGCGTTCGGCGACCGGGTGCAGGGCAACTGGCCCGCCATCGTCTANNTCGCCGCCGCCGGGCTGGCCGGGCCGGTCTGGCATCGTCTGTTCCGCCCCGCGCTGGCGCTCGGGCTGGTCATCACGCTGGTCGTCTATGCGCAGGCCGCCCTCGCGCCGCTGCCGGCCAATCTGGACCCGACCGCGCGCCTGCTTGCCGGATGGCCCGGCTTCGCCGCCGAGGTCGACGCGATGGCGGCGCGCCAGCATGCGGACTTCATCGCCGCCGATCAGTACGGCATCGCCGCCGAGCTGGCCCGGTCCTCGCTGGCCGGCATGCCGGTGCTGGGTGTGGAACGGCGCTGGGCCGCGTTCGATCTGCCGGCCGCCGCGATCGACGGACGGCGCGGCATCCTGGTCCGTTCCCTGCGGCGCGGCGCGGATGTCGATGTCACGCCATGGGCCGACATCACCGAGATCGGCCGCGTGAACCGAGAGCGCGCCGGTGTGGTGGTGGAGGCGTACCGAATTTATTCCGTTCTCGGCCGCGCCGGCGGCACGGCGTCGGTGCGGCTGCCGAGGCCGGACGAAAAATAATCCTTTGCCGATCCGCCGCCGCTGGCGGCGCGCATCGTGCGGGGCTAGGCTTGCGTCCAATAATATCGATTGGGGAATGCCATGACGGTGGAAATGTCCGATGACAAGCAGATGGAAGCGACGGTACTGCGCCGTATTTCGTATCGTTTGCTGCCATTTTTGATGCTCGCCTATCTCATCGCCTTCATCGACCGGGTGAATGTCGGCNNCTGGATCGCGCGCATCATGATCTCCTGGGGGATCGTGTCGGCTGCAACCGCATTCATCGTCGGCCCCAATTCCTTCCTGACGCTGCGTTTCCTGCTCGGCGCGGCGGAGGCCGGGTTCTTTCCCGGCGTCATCCTGTATCTGACCTACTGGTTCCCCGCCGAGTATCGCGCGCGCATCGTCGGCGTCTTCATGGTGGCGATCCCGATCTCGAGCTTCATCGGCTCGCCGATCTCGGGTGCCATTCTCGGTCTCGACGGGATGCTCGGCCTGGGCGGCTGGCAGTGGGTGTTCCTGATCGAGTCGGCCCCCGCGATCCTGGTCGGGTTCCTCTGTATCTTCTGGCTGACCGATCGCCCCGAGCACGCGCGCTGGCTTTCGCCCGAGCAGCGGGCATGGCTGGCCGGGCGGCTGGCGTCGGAGCGCGCGCGAGCGAGCAAGGTGGAGCAGTTGTCGGTCTGGCAGGTGATGCGCAACAAATATGTGCTGATCCTGGCGCTGGTCTATGCCGGCAGTTCCACCGCCAGCTCGGCGCTGTCGGTCTGGCAGCCGCAGATCATCAAGTCCTTCGGCCTGACGAATTTCCAGACCGGGCTGGTGAACGCGATCCCGTTCGGCGTCGCCTCGGTGCTGATGGTCCTGTGGGGGCGGCGGTCCGACCGCACCGGCGAGCGGGTGTGGCACAACGCGCTGGCGCTGATGGCGATCGTGGTGGGGNNCTGCTGCTGACGCTGGCGATCAGCGGCACATACGCGGCGAAGGGGCCGTTCTGGGCGCTGTCGACCGAATGGCTGTCGGCGCCGACGGCGGCGGTGGGCATCGCGCAGATCAACGCGCTCGGCACCGTCTCGGGCTTCCTCGGCCTCTATCTGCTGGGCGTGATCAAGGATGCGACGGGCAGCTATCCGCTGGCGCTGCTGCCGATCGTGACCCTGGCCGTGATCGCCTCGGCCGCCATGCTGCTGGTCGGACACGGCCAGCCGCGCAGCGCGGTGACCGTGCGCTAAGCGCTTCGGCGCGCGGTTAGCCGGGAGTTAAGCAAGACCCGGCACCTTGCTCTCCGTGAGAGCGGGTGATGCGGGGCGATGGCGCGCAAAAGCGGCGGCAAAGGTACTGAGCGGCGTGGCGGAATCGTTATCCGCAAGGAAGAGGTCGTCGAAGCCAGGAGCCACGGTGGTGCCTGGAAGGTGGCGTACGCCGATTTCGTAACCGCGATGATGGCGTTCTTCCNNTCTTCCTGCTGATGTGGCTGCTCAACGCCACGACGGAGGAACAGCGCAAGGGCCTCGCCGATTATTTCAGCCCGAAGGCGGTGCTGATCCACGCGTCCTCCGGCTCCGGCCAGCCGTTCGGCGGCCATACCGCGTTCGACAACGGCGCGCTCGTCTCCGATCGCGGCGCGGTGCAGATCCAGCTGGGGAATCAGCCCATCGACCCCGAGATGGATGATGGGGACGTTCCGACGCAGCGCCAGCAGCCCGCCGATGCGCCGCCGGCCCAGGCGCAAGCTGCCGGTGGGACGGCGGCGCAGCAGGGGAAGGATCAGGCGGCGGGCAAATTTCCCGATGCCGTCCATCCGCCGACGCGCGCCGAACGGGAAAAGGCCGAGCGCCAGCAGTTTGACGCGGCGGCGAACGAGATCCGCGAGGCGGTGCGCACCGATCCGACGCTCGCCGGCTTCGCGCGGCAACTGGCGATCGATCAGACCCCCGAGGGGCTGCGCATCCAATTGCTCGACGAGGACCGCAACCCGATGTTCGCCACCGGCTCGTCGGTGCCGAACGATCGCGCCCGGCTGCTGTTGCAAAAGGTGCTGCCGGCGCTGATGCGCCTGCCGGAATCCATCTCGCTGGCCGGCCACACCGATGCGGCGCCATATCGCGGGGTGGAGCGCACGAACTGGGAATTGTCCTCCGAGCGCGCCAACGCCACGCGCCGGCTGCTGGTCGATTCCGGTTTGCCGGAAGCCAGGATCCGCAGCGTCACCGGCAACGCCGACCGCGACCCGCTGCTGCCGNNTGCTGCCGGCCGATCCGCTGGCCGCCGTCAACCGGCGCATCGCCATCGTCGTGCTGCGCGACACGCAATCGGCCACAAACCCATGATCTTGCCCCGATGTTGATTATTGGCGCCTTCGTCATCCTGCTCGCCTGCGTGTTCGGCAGCTACGCGGCCTCGGGCGGCAGCCTCGGGACGTTGATGGAAGCGTTGCCGTTCGAGCTGTGGACGATCGGCGGCGCCGCGATCGCCTCCCTCGTGATGGCCAACTCGGTGCAGAACCTGAAACACCTGGTCAGTGGCTTCGGCAAGATATTCCGGGGCTCGGCCTACAAGAAGACCGATTACGTGGAGCTGCTGAGTCTGCTGTATTTCTTCGCCCGGCTGGCCAACACCAAGGGAATGATGGTGCTGGAGCCGCATATCGAGCAGCCGGACGACAGCGCGGCGTTTCGGAATTTTCCCAAGATCCGGGCGAATCACCATGCCACCGCGATCATCTGCGATTATCTGCGCATGGTCGGCATGAACGCCGACGACCCGAACCAGATCGAGGACGTGATGGGGCGGGAGCTGAAGAAGACCCTGAACGAGGAACTGCATCCGGCGCATGCGTTGCAGATCAGCGCCGACGGCCTGCCGGCGCTCGGCATCGTGGCGGCGGTGCTTGGCGTGATCAAGACCATGTCGAACATCGACAAGCCGCCGGCGGTGCTCGGCGCGATGATCGGCGGCGCGCTGGTGGGGACGTTCCTCGGCGTGCTGCTGTCCTATGGCCTGGTCGGGCCGCTCGCCGCGAGGCTGCAGAGCGTGGTCGAGGAGGACGCGAAATTCTACGAGGTGATCCGCGCCGTGCTGGTGGCGCATCTGCACGGCAACGCGCCGCAGGTCAGCGTGGAGGCCGGGCGCAAGATGGTGCCGAACGAGCACATGCCGACCTTTCAGGAACTGGAGGAGGCGGTGCAGTCGCTCAGCATCGCCTGATCGTCCGTTCACCAGGGGGCCGGCGTCGGCGGCCGGCCTTGACGGCGGCGGCGCGATTGGGCGATGCGTGGGCATGCCCAACCGTACCCCGCCGCCCGATCCCCGGATCACCTCGCCCTTCCACGAACATGCCGGCTTCGAGCTGCTGGAGTGGCGGGAGAATTTCGCCCGTCTGCGCGTCGTGCTGCAACCGCATCACCTGAACCGCCACGGCATCGCCCATGGCGGCGTGATGCTGGCGCTGCTGGACGAGGCCGGTGGGATATCCGGCAACTGGTGCAGCGTGCCCGGCAATATCCGCAACTCCGTCACGGTGGACCTCAACGCGCATTTTGTCGGCCGCGCCGCCGGCGCGCGCATGACCGCGACGGCCCGGGTTATCGGTGGTGGGCGCAGCCTGTTCTTCGCCAGCACGGAAATCCATGATGATCACGGCACGCTGGTCGCGTTCGGTTCCAGCACGCACCGCCGCGCCCGTGGCAGCGAGCACCTGGAAGGCGTGCCGTTTCAGAAGCATGGGTACGACTGACGGGGCGCGATTTCCGTAGGCGATTTTCCTGAACAATTCATTGCGAGCCCGCGTAAGATGAGTCTCATGAAAATACGATCGCTGATCCCGGCACGCCTGCGGTCCATCCTGCGAACTCTCGTCGGCCGTCATCCGCCGCCGCAATGCCCGAGCTCGCCGTTCACCGCGCACAATATCCGGTTGGACGACGGAACCGAGACAATGCCCGGGCACGACTTACTGATGGAGACGACGACCTGGTGCCAGTCCGCGGTCCGTACCTTGAAGATGCTGTATCCGAAGGGACTGAAGGGCAAGCGGATTGCCGACCTCGGCTGCCTGGAAGGCGGATTTTCCGTCGTCTTCGCGCGTCT
>PKWQ01000212.1 GCA_003133265.1 Acetobacteraceae bacterium | reverse complement strand
TGATCGAGCACCGACCATTGGCGCAGCGCCAACGGCGCGTCGACGAAGGTCAGCGTCAGGATGCCATCCCCCGGCGAGGCGGTGCGGCGCAAACTGACCAGAATCTCGCCGGGCAGGCGCTGGACGTCGAGAAGCTCGATATCGCCCGAGAACGCGATCTTGTCGGCCAGCAATATGCCGAGCGGGGTCTGCGATATCAGGACGTTGCTGGTCTGGTTCAGTTGCCGGTCATGGAACAGCACCACCCCGTGGCCGGCCACCAGCAGGATCGGGCTCGGCGGATCGTACTGGAACCGCATCCGGCCGGGGCGCTCCAGCCAGACCACGCCCCCCGACACCGCGCCGTCCGGTGCGACTTGCAGGAACCGGGCCTTCAGCGCCCGCAGTGCATTGAGGTAGGTCTCGATCCGCGACAGATCGGCGCGGTCGCGCTCGGTCGGCACGAAGCGCGGCTCGGCAGCCAGCACGGGACGCAGCAAGACGGCGGGTGCCAGCAGCAGCGGAAGGACGGAGAGCAGGGTGCGACGGTTCATGCGCCGGATGTGGCGCTACGCGCCGGCAATTGCAAATGTTTCGATTTCCGTCAGCCCCGCCGCCAGCACGCGGCGCAGGTCGGCCAGCGCCAGCGCCACACATCCCTCGGTGGGCGCGAGATCCGGGCGGGCAACATGCAGGAAAATCGCCGAACCGCGCCCGCGCACCACCGGCGCGTCGTTCCAGCCCAGCACGCCGACGATGTCGTAGACCGCGTCGGTACGCCACAGCTCCTCGTGCCGCGCCGGATGCGGCAGGCGGATCATGCGGTTGTAGTCGCGATGGGTCGGATCGTCGCACCAGCCATCGTTCGGCGCCAGCGGTTCGACCGGCACGGCGGCCTCCGGCTTGGCAATCCGGTCGGCGCGATAGAGCACGCGACGCAACGCCAGCCGCCCCAACGGCGTGGCGCTATCGCCTTCCTGCTTGTCCGCCCGCACGCCGCCACGGCCCAGCGCGGCGCGGAACTGGTCGCGGCCCAGCAGCAGCCGTCCGTCCGCCTGGACCACCGCGCGCACGGCATCAATCCAGCAGGTGACCGAAGCGCTCGGCCTTGGTGGCGAGGTAGTGGTCGTTCACCCCATTGGGGGCGAAGGCATGCGCCTCCCGGCCCACGATCGTCACACCGCAGGCGGCGAGCGCCGCCAGCTTGTCGGGGTTGTTGGTCAGCAGCCGGATGCGGCTGATGCCGAGCGCCTCCAGGATCGTGGCGGCGACCAGGAAGTTCCGCTCGTCCGCGCCCCAGCCCAGCGCGCGGTTGGCATCCAACGTATCCAGGCCACGATCCTGCAAGGCGTAGGCGCGCAGCTTGTTCACCAGACCGATGCCGCGGCCTTCCTGCGCCAGATAGATCAGCGCGCCCGACCCGGCCTCGGCCATGCGGGCGATGGCGCCACGCAGTTGTTCGCCGCAATCGCAGCGCATACTGCCCAGCAGGTCGCCGGTGAAGCATTCGGAGTGGATGCGTACCAGCGGCGCCTCGCTCTCCTCCGGCCGGCCGACCAGGATGGCCAGATGCTCGATGCCGGCGTCCGGGGCGCGGAAAGCGACGATGCGCGTCTGCTCGGCCGACCGCAGCGGCACGGACGCCTCCGCCACCGGCTTCAGCCCGAGCGCGGAGGCGCTGGGATAGGCCAGCACGTCCTCAGCCGGCACGCTCAGCAGGTGCCGCCGTTCGGTGACCGCCACCGCACCGGGCCCGACCGGGGCGGCCAGCACGGCCGGCAGCANNCAGTTCCGGCAATTCGGGCAGCATCTGCTCGACGGTGGGATCGGCGAGGCTGAGCAGCATTTCCGGCGCCAGCAACGCCGCCGACAGACGCAGCGCCATCGCCGGCTGGCCCTGCTGGACGGGGCGATGCAACACCGAGGCGGCGCGCATCGGCGCCAGCAGCAGCAATGGAGGATCGGTGGCCAGAGCGGCGAACTCGGCCAGCCCGCCGGCACTCGCGGTCTCAGCGGCCAGCAGCACCAGCGGCACCTCACCAGTGAGCAGCACCGGGGTCCCGCGGCGTAGATCCGCTATCGCGCGATGCACGCCGCGCACACGCATGATCGCAGGGTCCAGCGCGGTGGCCGACGCCTCGGGGGAATGGACAGAGGCCAGAGCCGGCCCGGAAAATGACGGATGGTTCATTGGTTCTCGGAAGACGGGACCACAGCGGCCTTGGTTTGTCACTACTCAGATCGCCGCATGGGCCAGCCTAGAGTATATGGCTGGATAGCGTCGCTGTCGTGGCATTACTCACGAAAAAGTGTGTTAGTTATGGCACTGCGAATCGTGATGGCCGGATAAGTGGGCGGGTCGTGTTGCGAAAAGAGTGCGTATGGGCGTCTAATCTGCCCCCCTCCGAGAGGGGTAATTGGGATGGCGTGGCGTGTCTGGGGTGATATGGATCGCTCGATTTCGCGTCTTGCAACCGAGAGGGAGTGATCTATGCCGGGCGAGCATCCCATCCTGATCGTAGACGATGACCGCTTGCTGCGCGCCACGCTGGCCGAGCAGCTGACCGTGGACGGAGAGTTCACCGCCGCCGAGGCCGGAACCGTGGCCGAGGCCGAACAGTTGCTGGCCACGAAGAATGCCCGCTATGACGCAATCATCCTCGATGTCGGTCTGCCCGACGGCGACGGGCGTGACTTGTGCGCGCGACTGCGCAAGCAGGGAGTGAAGGTCCCGATCATCATCCTCACCGGATCGGACGATGAGGTGGACGTGGTGCGCGGCCTGGATTCCGGGGCCAACGACTACATCGCCAAACCATTCCGATTGGCCGAGTTGCTGGCCCGGGTGCGCGCGCAACTGCGCGTCTTCGAGAACAGCGAAGACGCGGTCTTCACCATCGGACCCTACACGTTCCGCCCCGCCGCCAAGCTGTTGCAGGAACCGGTAAAGAACCGCCGCATCCGCCTGACGGAGAAAGAGGCGGCGATCCTGAAATATCTCTACCGCGCCGGAACGCAGCCGGTGGCGCGCCAGGTGCTGCTGAACGAGGTGTGGGGCTACAACGCCGCAGTCACCACACATACGCTGGAGACGCACATCTACCGGCTGCGCCAGAAGATCGAGCCCGATCCATCCAACGCCAAACTGCTGCTGACAGAAGGCGGCGGCTACCGGCTGGACCCGGAAGGCGTTCCGGCGGTGGTGGCGTAGCGCAGGGCTGCACAGCCGGGCCTGCGCCCGCTCCAGCCCCCGCATATCGGACGTGGCGCCACCACGCGGTGCGCGAGGCGATGTAGTTCGCCTGCGCCCGCGATATGCCGATGTCTTTCAGCATCCGGTCGTCCATCTCCAGCAGGTGGCGTCGCGTCGTGAGGAACCGCCAGGCGGATAGCGACCTCATGCCGCGCGCGCGCCCAGATCGTGCCGGCGACCGCACCGATGCCGGCGCTGATCCGAAACAAGGGAAGAAAGGTCAGGTTTTCGGTCATGCCAGGGTCCCTCCGTGCTGCCGATGAGGAACAGACACTGGCGAGCGGCTTGGAATAACGGAAACGAATTGCATTTATATATGAAATCAGAAATCCTGATGTCCATGTCGCTCCCTGCCGGCCTTGATCCCGACCTGCTGCGCACCTTCACCTTCATCGCGGAGGAAGGCAGCTTTACCCGCGCCGCGGAGCGCGTCGGCCGTACCCAGTCCGCCGTCTCCATGCAGATGCAACGGCTGGAGACCCAACTGGGCCGGAGGGTCCTGCAACGCGGCAAGGGCGGCGCGGTGCAGTTGACGCCGCACGGCCAGTATCTGCTGGAACGCAGCCGGGAACTGCTGGCGCTGAACGATCAGATCTGGACCGCGTTCCGCGCGCCGCAGATGCACGGTACCGTGCGGCTCGGCACCCCGGACGATTACGCGCTCCGCTATCTCCCGCCCGTGCTCAAGCGTTTCGCCGACACGCATCCCGGGATCGAGGTGGACGTGCTCTGCCTGCCGTCCAGCGAGTTGGTGGAGCGGATGAAGGCGGGCGAGCTTGATCTCACCCTGGTCTCCGAAGGCCATGAGCCGCCGCGCTGGCCGACAGTGGAGCTGTGGCGCGGCCCGCTGCTCTGGATCACCGCGGAGCGTCATACCCCGCATCGGCAAGACCCGTTGCCGCTGGCGCTGACGCATCAATCCTGCGCCTGGCGCACCGCCGCGATCCGGGCGCTGGAGCGCGCGGGACGGCGCTGGCGGATGGCCTACACCTCAGCCAGCCAACTCGGCACGCACGCGCCGGTACTGGCCGGCTTGGCGGTGACCGTCTCCACCATCTCCTGGGTGCCGGACGGGCTGCGCCCGATGCGCGCGGACGAGAACATGCCGGAATTGCCGGATTTCGGCATCCTGATGCTGAAAGGCCGGGAGGCCCGCCAACCGGTGACCGACGTGCTGGCCGCCCACATCGCCGAGACATTCCGCCAGGAGATGCGCCGCCAGGACCGCGCCGGCTGACCGGCCAAAACCGAGCCCGTCTATCCCAGTCCGAAATAGGCCCGGTGCAGCGCGTCGTCGGCGTGCAGCGCCGCCACCGTGCCCTCGAACCCGACGCGGCCGTTCTCCAGGGTGAATACCCGGTCCGCCAGATCCAGGAAGGCCACGTTCTGCTCGGCGATCAGCAGCGACAGGCCGGTGCTGCGGAAACGCCCCAACACCTCGATCACCTGGGACACGAACAACGGCGACAACCCAGCGGAGGGCTCGTCCATGATCAGCAGCTTCGGCCCGGCGGCCAATGCCTTGGCGACCCCGAGCATCTTGCGCTGGCCCCCGGACAGCGCGCCGCCGAGGGTGCGTTTGCGCTCGGCCAGTGCCGGGAACACCCCGTACAGCTCTTCCATCCGCCCGCGGAGCACCGAAGCCTCGACGAACTGGCCGCCGATTTGGATGTTCTCCTCGATCGTCAGGCCGGGGAACACGCCAAGCTCGGACATGTAGGAAATGCCGCGCCGCACCCGATGGTCGGTGCGCAGCCGCGTGATGTCCTGATCGTTCAGCCGCACCTCGCCCGCCCAGGCCGGCATCAGNNCCCAGCAGCACCACGCTCTCGCCCCAGCGCACGTCCACGCCCGCGCCCCACAGCACCTTCACCTTGCCGTAGCCGGCCTCAATACCACGCGCGACCAGCAGGGCCTCGCCCCGGTTCTCAAGCATGCGCTGCGCCCCCCAGGAAGACGCGGATCACGTCCGGGTCGCGCGTGGCGGCGGCCAGCGTGCCCTCGAAAATCTCCCGCCCGGCGTTCAGCACGATCACCCGGTCGGTCACCCGGTCGATGAAGCCCATCAGATGCTCGACCACCAGCATCGCCATGCCGCCATCGGCCAGCACGCGCAGCCGGTCGGCCATGCGGTGCAACTCGGCTGGGTTCAGGCCGGCGGCCAATTCGTCGATCAGCAGCAAACGCGGAGACGTCGCCAGCGCGCGCGCAAGATCGAGGGTCTTCTGCTGGGCGCTGTTCAGATCCTCGGCCGGACGGTCGGCATGGCGATCCAGTTCCAGCGAGGCGAGCAACGCATCGAGATCCACCGGCGCGCCGCCGGCGTGGCCGTACCTGGCGGCGATCTGCACATTCTCGCGCACCGTCAACGACAGAAACGGCTTGGGCGACTGGAAGGTGCGATTGATCCCGCGGCGGGCCAGCTTGTGCATCTTGGCGCCGTCGATCCGCTGGCCCTCGAACACCACCTGCCCGCCGTCGCCGGCATACAGGCCCGAAATGACGTTGATGCAGGTGGTCTTGCCGGAGCCGTTGGGGCCAACCAGGCCCAGCACCTCGCCGGGGGCGAGATGGAAGCTGACGCCATCCAGCGCGCGGAAGCCGCCGAAGCGTTTTTCAAGTTGCTCGACCTTCAGCAGCGGCATGACGTCAGGGGACACGGATGCCTCGCTTGGTCAGTAGCGACACCAGACCGTTCGGCAGGAACAGCACCAGGGCGACGATCAGCGTGCCGTAGATCAGCTGGAAATACTGCGGCACGGTGATGCCGATGGTGTTGTAGATGCCATAGAGGATGAACACGCCGAGCAGCGGGCCGGTCAGCGTCGCCGCGCCGCCGAACAGGGTGAACACCACGGCGAAGATGGAAAACTGGGCGGAGAACGCCGTCTCCGGATAGAACACCGAGATCTGCCAGGCGAACGCGCCACCGACCAACCCGGCGATCAGGGCCGAGCAGAGCCAGGCGATGGTGCGGCCCCGCACCACAGCGACGCCGGCCATGGCAGCGCTGATCGGGTCTTCCTTGATAGCGCGGAGCGACAGGCCGAAGCGCGAATTGCGCAGCCAGACCACCAGCAGCAGCGTCCCCGCCAGGATGGCCACCGAAACGGCATAGCTGGTCTCGGGCGCGAAGACGCCCGACAGCGACACGCCATACGGTCCCTTGGTGATGTCTTCCAGCGCGGGGTTGGACACGATCTCGTACACCGCCTGCGCGGCGGCCAGGTTGGCGATGGCGAAATAGGCGCCGGACAGGCGGAACAGCGGCGTCAGGATCACCGCCAGCACCAGCGCCGCGGCCGCGCCCACCGCCATCGCCGCCAGTGGCGGCGCGTGCAGATGCATCACCGCCAGCGCGAAGCCATAGGCGCCGGCGCCGAAGAAACCGACATAGCCGAACGGCAGATAACCGGTGAACCCGTAAATCACGTTCAGCCCCTGCGAGAGGGTGAGGAACATGACGAAATTGAACAGCAGCAGCTGATTGGAATAGACCGACGGCGCCACCGCCATCACCGCGACCACGACGCCGGCCAGCAGCAGGTCGCCGAAGACCCTACGCAAGCCACTGACTGAGCGCGCGTCACGCACGACGCACCGCCCGGCCGAACAGGCCCTCGGGACGGAACAGCAGCACCGCGATCAGCAGCAGGTTCGGCAGCAGATTCGCCCAGGAACTAAGATAGGTCTGCATCAGCATCAGCCCGATTCCATAGACGATGCCGCCGATCACGGTGCCGAGCGGGTTGCCGAGGGTGCCGACCACGATCACCGCGAACGCCGCCACGTTGATGTCCGCCCCCATCGCCGGCGTGACCGAGCCCAGCATGAACGGGGCGAACACGCCGGCGATGCCGGCCAGCGCGATGCCGATGCCGAAGGCGATGGCGGAGACGCGATGCACGTCGATGCCGGTGGCAAGCGCCTCCTCGCGCGAGACCATCACCGCGCGGGTCAGCGTGCCGAGGCGGGTGCGATACAGATATAGATACACGCAAGCCACCGCGACGGCGCTGACCGCCGCGCCGAACACCCAGGCCGATGGCAGCCGCTGGCCGAGGAAGCTCACCGGGCCGCTGCCCAGCACACGGCCGGGGATGGAGCGTTCGCTGGTGCCGAAGGCGATGGCGGCCAGCGCCTCGATCACCTGCGACAAGCCGAAGAACAGGATGATCGACAGCATCTCCGAATCGCGCGCCACCAGCAGGCGCGGCACCACGCCATAATAGATCGGCAGCCCGACGGCCACGAACACGACCAGCACCGCCACGGCGGCGAGCAGCGGATGCAGGCCGAACAGGGTGAACAGCCAGTAGGCGGCGAACGACCCCAGCATCAGGAAATCGCCATGCGCCAGATTGACGATGCGCATGACGCCGAACACCAGATTGAGCCCGAGCCCGACCAGGGTGAAATAGAGGCCGAACATCAGCCCCGAGATGATTGCGCCGATCAGCATGTTTCGTCAGCGCCGGACGGTCTGCCGCATCACTTGCCGATGACGCCTTTGCCGTTCGCCAGCGAAGGCGGATAGACCACGTCCAGCTTCACCTCCTTGCCCTCCGCCGTGAACTGGCCGAGCGGGGTGATCTCGCCGATCTGCCCGCCGTGCTCGTCGAGCACGAACGGCCCGTCCAGCGTCTTCAGCTTGCCGGACAAGGCGAACACCGCATCGCGCAGCGCGGTCTGGTCCAGGCTCTTGGTGCCCTTCAGCGTCTCTTGCAGCACCAGGCCCGTGGTATAGCCGGCGATCGAGTTGAAGCCGAAATTCAGCCCGGTGTTCGCCTTGTTCCAGGCAGTGCGGAACTGCTCCAGCGTCCAGCCGACTTCCGGCTTGTACTCGTAGGCGGCGGAGGTCACGTAGGTGAACACGCCCGCCATGCCCTCGGGGCCGACATTCTTCAGCAGTTCCTCGGTCTCGATGCCCGGGTAGATCGAGAACAGGAAACGGAACTTCTGGCCGGAATCCTGGAGGTTGCGCAGGAAAGCGATGTCGTTGCCGACATAGCCGAGATGCAGAACCGCGTCCGGATTCTTGGCGGCGATGTTGTTGATCAGCACTGTGTAGTTGGACGTGTTGGTCGGCACCCCCTGGTCGTAGACGATGTCGAGCTTGCCGGCGGCCTTGATGAAGCCGCGCACCGCGCTCGCCTGAGTGCCGGTGAAGTCGTTGGTGGAATACAGGATCGCCACCGTCTTGATGCCGGCCTTCGCCCCTTCGTCGTTCAGATAGTCGGCGGCGTATTTCGGCCATATCGTCGAAACGGGATCAGCGATCAGCGCGATCCAGGGATTGTCGATGAAGAAGGCGGCGCCGGTGCCGGTCGGATTGAACAGGAACTGCTTGTGCTCCTTGGCGATCGGCACCGCGACGGAGGTGAGCACCGAATCGGAATCCGCCACCAGGATATCCACTTTGTCCTGTGTGATCAGTTGGTTGTACAACGTCGCCGCCGTGGCGGTGCTGCTCTGGTCGTCGTAGCTGATCAGTTTCAGCGGGATCTTCTTGTCAAACGCCTTCACGTAGGCGCCGCCGGCGGCGTTGGTCTCGTCCACCCATATCTTCAGCCCGGTATAGACCGGCATGGAGATGCTGGCGAAGGGGCCGGAGCTGGCGTGCAGATGACCGATCTTGATCTCCGCCGGAGCCTGCTGGGCCTGGGCCTGCACGGCAAACGACAGCATGGCGGCAAAACTGAGCAGCGTGCGACGGAGCATTCTGGACCTCCTGGCGACATGATCGATCTTGCCGGCTGTTTGGCCGAAGTCGCGCGCCAGAGCAAGGGCATGCGCGGAACGATGAACAAATGCCCGGACGCGCGCCGCCGGGGCGGATGTTCAGTGCCCGTAAACCAGGTTCGGCAGCCACATGGTCAGCGCCGGCACATAGGTGATGATGCCAAGCACGATCAGCAGCAGGATCAGGAACGGCAGAATGCCGCGAATCACCTCGCCCACCGGGGCGTTGGAGATCGTCGACAGCACGAACAGGTTGAGGCCGACCGGCGGATGGATCAGCCCGATCTCCATGTTGTGGGTGAAGATGATCGAGAAATGCACCGGATCGACGCCGAGCGGGATCAGCGCCGGGGCCAGGATCGGCAGCACCAGCAGCAGGGTCGCCACCACTTCCAGGAAGCAGCCCAGCACCAGCAGCAGCACGTTGATCGTCAGCAGGAACTCCCAAGTGGAGAAATGATGCTGCACCACGAAGCCCACAAGCTGGGCCGGAACGCCCGACGAGGTCATCCAATGGCCAAACGCCAGCGCGCTGGTGACGATCAGCATGATGGTGCCGGCCGAACGGAGCGAGTCCGATATCACCCATAGCGTGCGGGTCCAGTGGAAGCCGCGATAGACGAACAGGCTGACCAGCAGCGCCACCACGGCGGCGACGGCGGCGGCCTCGGTCACGGTC
This sequence comes from Acetobacteraceae bacterium, assembly GCA_003133265.1. Lineage (GTDB taxonomy): Bacteria > Pseudomonadota > Alphaproteobacteria > Acetobacterales > Acetobacteraceae > PALSA-911. Next base: position 18,700 of record PKWQ01000212.1, on the reverse strand, counting down.
ACGATGCCGCCATAGATCCCGAACAGCACCACCACCGGCACGGACAGCGCCGGCAGTGCGCGCCACGTCACCCGCAGCCGGTCGGCCATCGGCATCCAGTCGTCCTTGGGAAAGTTCCGCCGCCTAGCGTCGTACCAGACCCAGATGAAGAATGCCGCCGCCTGCAACAGGCCCGGCAGGATGCCGGCCAGGAACAGGCGCGGCACGGACTGCTCGGCGACGATACCGTAGAGGATCAGCGCGAGCGAGGGCGGAACGACGATGCCGATGGTGCCGGACGCGCCGATCACGCCCAGGGCGAAGCTGCGCGGATAGCCCTTCTCGATCATCGCCGGCAGCAGGATCGTGCCCATGGCCAATGCGGTGGCGACCGAGGAGCCGCAGATCGCCGCGAACATGGTGCAGGCCACCACGGTGACCAGCCCGAGCGAACCGCGAATGCCGCCGAGCCAGGCAGTGGCCACGTCCACCAGCGCCTTGGCCACGCCGCCATGGCGCATGAAGGCCGCCGCCATCACGAACAGCGGCAGCGCCATCAGGGTGGAGGAGTTCAGGTGATCGATCATCACCTGCGCCACGCCGATCAGCGGCTCGCCCGACACCCAGTACAGTACGGATGCGCACATGCCGAGCACCAGGAAGATCGGCATGCCCGCGGCCAGCAGGCCGAAGAACAGCGCCAGGAAACCGATGGTCCACATAGCGCGTCAGTTCCCCGCCGGCTTGCGCATATCGAGCGGCATTTCGTGACTGATCGAATGTCCGACCAGCATGGTCACCGGGTCGTAGTAGAATAGAAAACGGATCAACCGCATGATGTAGCGGATGGTCATCAGCCCGCCCCCGGTCGGCAGCGCCGCGTAATAGATCCACATCGGGAACTCGAGGCCGGTGGAGCTGCGTTCGTCGAGCATCCAGGATGCCTCGACGATCTGCCATCCGTACCAGACCATCCCACCGCAGAAGGTGAGCGCGGCGAGACAGTTGAACACCTCCATCACCCGCTGCCCCTGCGGCGGTAGCACGCGCAGCACCAGGTCGGGTCGGACATGCCCATCGGAGCGCACAAGCTGGGAGGAGACGATCATGATCGCCCAGATCGCCAGATAGACGATCACTTCCTCCGCCCAGCTGATCGCGTGCTCAGGGTCGACGTAGCGACCCACCACCTGCACCATGCCGACGATCAGCGCACAGGCGCCGAGCAGACCCACCAAGGTCTGCTCGATCCTGTCCCACAGCTTCATCATACGACTCGTTCCGTTTTCGTCGTGCTTCGGCGGCGCCTCAGGCCGTCCCGCCCAGGTCCAGCATCACCGCCTTGACCATTTCGGGGGAGACCTTGATTTCCTTCGCCGCCTGATCCTGTTCCGCCATCATCCGCTTGCGGAACGCGAGCGTGTCGGCCGGTTTGGCATCGACGAAAACCATGCCGTGCTCCAGCATGACCTTGCGCGCCTCGATCTGACCGGCCTCCATGTTGGCGCGGTAGCCGCCGATGTTCTGCGCCCACAGATCGGTCATCAGCTTCTGCAGATCGGGAGTCAGCTTGCCCCAGAAGGCATTGCTGACCATCGGGATGTATTCGCCGATGAACTGATGGTCCTCGAAGGTGTACTTGGCGCCCGCCTCCCACAGCTTTGCCGCCTGCAGGCTCTGGTTGGTCGAGATCAGGCCGTCGAACGTACCCTGGGAGATCGCCAGCGGCACATTCGGCCAGGCGGTGGTGTTGGGCAGGCCGCCGGCAAACTTGATGCGCCAGGTGATCCCGGCGCCGCCGGGGCTGCGGATCTTCATGCCCTTCAGATCGTCGAGCGAATTGATCTGCTTATGGGTCGTGTACCAATTCTGGTAGCCAAGATCGAGCCAGCTGCCGAGCACGTGGCTGCGCAGCTTCTGCTCGATCTCCTGGCCGAGCCTCGCCCCAGCGGTGCCGTCGATCGCCTTGTGCGCCTCGATCAGCGAGCGGCCATACATCGCCGGCAACTGGAAGAAATCGGCGTCCGGCACGAAGCCGGTGATGGTCCAGGCGCCCGGCACCGCCATCTCCACCTGACCTTGCATCAACGCCTTCGCTACATCCAGGTCGGCGAACAACTGGCCGGAGTGGAAGATCTCGGTCTTGATCCGCCCGCCTGACGCGGCCTCCAACTTGCCGAAATAGTCGGCGACGGAGACATTGCGCAGATGGCTCGGCGCGGTGTCCAGCGAACAGCGCAGCCGGATCGGCTCGTCGGCGCGCGCGCGGATGATGCTGAAGCCGGTCACGACGGTGGCAGCGGTGGCCAAGCCGAATGTCCGGCGCGAGATGCCCTGTCGCATAGATGTTTCCCCGATGCTCGAAACGCGTGTCAACAACGGCGCGAGTGATGGCCGCGACGGCGCCGGCCGTCAAGGGATTGTGAACACCGCCGGTCAACGATACGCAACTGGATCGGGAGGCTGCCGAGTTTCCCTACAGCTTACACATGCAACGGCGTCGGCGCGTCGTGGCCGAAATAGGCCCGCTCCAGCCGATGCGGCAGATTCGGCTCGCTGGTCAGCGCTTCCATGACGATCCGCCCGCGCGCCAGGGCATAGACCCGGTCGGCCAGCGCCAGCGCTTTCTCGATCAGCTGCTCGACCAGCAGGACCGACGTGCCCTTCTCGCGCAGGGCCGCCGCCACGGCCAGCACGCGATCCACCAGCACCGGCGACAGGCCGGCCGAGGGTTCGTCCAGCATCAGCAGCTTCGGCCGGCGCACCAGCCCCTGCGCCACCGCCAGCATCTGCTGCTGTCCGCCCGACAAGGCCCCGCCCCGGTCGTTGCGTTTGGCGGCGATTTCCGGGAAGTAGGCCAAAGCCTCCTCCACCCGTGCCGAGCGCTCGCCGCGCGGCATGTCGTAGCCGGCAAGCAGCAGATTGTCGGTAACGGACAGCTGGGTGAACACCCAGTGTCCCTCGATCACATGCGCCAGCCCGGCACGGGCCCCGTCGCGCGGGCTCCAGCCGCGCATATCCGCATCGCCGAAACGCACGCCACCGGCGCCCCACGGCAGCAGGCCGGACACCGCGCGCAGCAGCGTGGTCTTGCCGGCCCCGTTCGGCCCCAGCAGAGCGACGATCTCGCCCTGTTTAACCACCAGATCGATGCCGTGCAGCACGACGATCTTGCCGTAGCCGGCAACCAGGCCGGAGACGGCCAGCAACGGTTCAGCCGCCGAGATAGGCACTGACCACCTCCTTATGCGCACGGATTTCGGCGGGCGTTCCGGCAGCCAGTTCCTTGCCCAGATTGAGCACGGTCACATGGTCGCAGATGTCGAAGATCAGGTCGGCATGGTGCTCGACCAACAGTACCCCGGTGCCGCAGCGGGCGATCCGCTTGATCAGCGCGCCCAGCCGCACGATCTCGTCCGAGCTCAATCCGGCCGCCGGTTCGTCCAGCATCAGGAAACGCGGCGAGAGCATCAGGGCACGGGCAATTTCCATGAAGCGCAGCTCGCTGTGCTGCAACCGGTCCGCCCGCACGCCGGCCAGCGTCTCCAGCCCGACGGCGGACAGAGCACGCATCGCCTGCTCGGTCAGCTTCGCCTCGTCCGCGCGATGGCGCGGCAGGGTCAGCAGCGATTCCACGAAGCTGCCGGTGCCGGCGATGGTGCCGCCGATCATCACGTTCTGCAGCACCGATGCCTCGCCGATCAGGCGCGGTGTCTGGAAGGTGCGCGCGATCCCCATCCCCGCGCGGGCCTGCGGCAAGCCGCGCGGCAGCGGCTCCGCCCCCAGCCGCACGTCGCCCTGCTCGGGGCTGTAGTAGCCGGAGATCACGTTCAGCGTCGTCGTCTTGCCCGAGCCGTTAGGACCGATCAGCCCATGCACCTCGCCGGGACGGATGGTCAGATCGAGCCCATCGATCGCGCGGACCCCGCCGAATGCCAATACCACGCCGGTCAGCGCGATGGTCTCGTGCTTGTCCATATGATCCAGCAGCTGTCCCAGCAGTTCCGGGCGCGGGACGATGGCGCGGTCCGATTGCAGCGGCTTGCGGTTCTTGAAATCCAGCAGCGCGGCGATGCCGCCGGGGATGACCACCACGATCACCAGCAGCAGCGCGGCGTACAGGAAGGTGGACCAAGCCACCAAAGGCGCGGCGAACTCCGGCAGGACGGTCAGGATGATGGTGCCGAGCAGCGGGCCGAGGATCGATCCACGCCCGCCGATCAGGATGGCGATGAAGAACAGGACCGAAAGGTCGAAGGTGAAGGCGTCCGGCGTGATGTAGGATTGCAGGCTGGCGAACAGCCCGCCGGCCACGCCGGCCATGGCGCCGGCGAACAGGAACACCGTCAGCAGCAGCTTGGGCTTGGCGATGCCCGTCGCCTCCGCCGCCACTTCCGCGTCGCGGATCGCCACCAGGGCGCGGCCGAACCGGCTGGCGGCGATGTTCGCCGTCATCCAGGTGCAGATGGCGGCGAGCACCACGCAGAACCCGTAGAAACCCCAGGCGGTGTCGAACGGCGCCGGCATCTCCGGCCCCGGCACGCCGATGCCGCCGCCGGTGACGCTCTGCCAAGCCAAAGCCACCTGGGTGACGATGGTGGCGAACCCCAGCGTGGTCATAGCGAAGTAGAAGGTGCGCAGCCGGAGCGCCGGCAGCCCCACCACCACGCCCGCCGCCCCGCCCACCAGCGCGGCGCCAACCAGCCCCAGATAGGGCGACACCTCCGCCCGCAACACCAGGATTGAGGCGGTGTAGGCGCCGAGCGTCAGCAGCGCCACATAGCCGATGGCGAGCTGGCCGCCAAAACCGACCGCGAGATTAAGGCCGGAGACCAGTATCCAGTAGATCGCCGCGCGCGTGGCGATCAGCGCCCAGTAGTCGTTGCCCGCCAGCGGCAGCGCGATCGCGGCCAGCCCGAGCAGGATGAAGGGAAGCGCGGTGCGCAGCGCACCCACCGTGGTGGAGACGCGCGTCGGAGCCGTTGTGCCGGTGGCGCTCATGTCAGACCCGCCTCGCTGGCGGCGCGCCGAACAGACCTTGCGGCGCGGCCAGCAGCACGACGATGAACACGGCGAACACCGCCACCGCGGCGAATACTCCGCCCACGGTGAAGTTCGCCGCCTGCTGGAACACGCCCAGCGCCAGCCCGCCGATGATCGCGCCCCGGTTGTTGCCAAGACCACCAAGCGCAACTGGGACAAAGCCGTAGAAACTCAGAATCGCGCCATTGGCGAAGAACGCCAGCAGCAGCTCCCCGGAGGAGAAGCCGGCCAGCCCGCCGATCACGCCGGCCAGCGCGAAGCTGGCCATGCGCAGATTGCGCTCCGGCAGTCCGAGCGCACGGGCGGCGAAATTGTCCTCGGCGATCGCCAGNNCGGCAGCCAGAATTTCTCGTCTCCCGGACCGCCATTGCCGATCCCGAACAGGCGCGGAAACGGCTGCGGTTCGGTGCTCCATTCGATGGCGGTGAATTGCTGGATCAGCAGCGCGAAAGCCAGCGTGGACAGCACGTACAGATGCTGTTCCAGACTGCCCAGCACCGGGCGCACCGCGATGATCTCCGTCGCCACGCCGATGGCGGCGCAGCCGGCCAGCGCGACGAGGAAGCCCAGGATGGGCGGCAGGCCGAGGCGGCCGATGAACAGCGCGCCCAGCACGCCGCCCAGCATGCCCAACTGCCCGGCGGTGAAGCTGAACACCCGCGAGGCCGAGAACATCACGTTGTAGGTGACCCCGATCAGCGCATAGACCGCACCGATCGCGAGCCCGGAAACCAAGATGGATACGAGCATGAGGTGTCAGCCGCGAACCAGCGCCGGCGCGCGGAGACGGGCCGGCCGAGCTTCCACGAAAGCGGGATACGTCGCCCCGCCGTCGGCAGATAACTTGCCTGCGGTACCGGGCGTGAAGCCGCGACGCGTAAATACCATCTGTCGTTTCCCTCGTGACCGGCCTGTTTCTGGCCGGTGCTTATCTGGCCGCAGGATACAGAGCCGCCGGCTCGGCGCAAGACGGTAGACCCGGGAAATGCCCGCCGCGCGGCCTTGCGTCAGCCGAGCACTGTCTCAGCCATAGCCGGGGGCGATGGTGTAGGCGCCGTCGCGCTGGCTGTTCGCCAGCGACATCACCACCTCGTCCGTCGGGTAGCCGTTATGCTGCTCCGGCGAGAAGGTGTAGGTGGCATAGAGGCCCGGGTACCGCTTGAGCGTGTTCCAATACTTGACGATATCCTCGCTCGCGGAGGAGCCGGTCTTGCGCACCGCCTCGGCGATCAGGTTGATCGCGTCCACCGAGGACGTCACCCACCATAGCGACGTGTCGGACAGGACGATCTTGCCCTTCACGCCGTCGACAAACGCCTGCGCGTGCGGGGGCAGCTTGCCGGCAGCGTCGAAGCTGCAGTTCTTGAACCCGACGATATAGACCTTCTCCCAGTTCGCCGGCTTGTCGAGCAGCTTCGCGACCTCGCCCGAACCCATCGCCGGATGGCCGACGAAGGGGACGTCCCAGCCCATGTTGGCGCGGGTGTTGAACAGCCGCGCATCCAGCCCGGCGGAGACCGTCCAGACCACGATCGCCTCGGCGCCCGCGTTCTTCATGCGCATCATGTCCGGCGACACATCGGGGTTGGTGGCATCGATCTGCGCCGAATAAACGACCTCCGCCCCGTCCTTCTTGAACGCGGCGACCGAGGCATTGACGGCCGAGGTGCCATAGCCGGTGGTATCGCCGACGACGGCGACCTTCTTCACCTTCAGCACCTTCAAGGCATAGTAGCGCGTCGCGTCGTCCCATTGGGTGTTGGAGGGGACGGGGCGGAACACCGAGGGGTATTTCACCGTGTCGATCAGCGAATCGACCACGCAGGGGATCAGGTTCGGCATCTTCTGGCGCGCCATGATCGGCACGGTGGCCAGCGCCTCGCCGGAGTTGGTCGGGCCCCAGATGGCGTGCACCTTCTCCCGGCTGATCAGTTCCTGCGTGGCGTTCACCGCCTTGGTGGGATCGCCCTGGGTATCGCGGGTGATCACCTCGATCTTGCGGCCGTTTACCCCGCCGGCGGCGTTGAGCGTGTCCACCGCGTAATGCACGCCCCGGTCGAACCCGGCGCCGGGAGAAGACGCCGGTCCGGTCAGGGCGGCGAGCCAGCCGATGCGGATCGGCTCGGCAGCCGCGACGGCGGGACGGACGAGGCCGGCGGCGGCGACCGCGCCAGCCGCACCGAAGGTCAAGCCGCGACGAGTGAGCGTCATCACTGTTTCTCCCGTAATTTATTTATTCTTGTCCGACCGCAGAATACAGCGCCGCCCGCCCGGCGCAAGGTAAAGCGACGTGCTACTTTATCCCGGTGATCGACGCCGAAATCGCCCTCGGGTCCCTTGCTGGCCAGCGCCCGGCATCCACCTGCGCGATGAACCCGCCCACCAGCCGGTTGAACTCGTCCGGGTCTTCCTCGTTGATGCCATGGCCGCAATTCGGCATCACCGCCAGCGCCGCACTCGGGATCGTCTGCTTCATCAGCAGCCCCGGCGCCAGACACGGCCAGTCCTCGTCGCCGGTCAGCACCAGCGTCGGCACGCTCAGCGCCCGCATCTGCTCGGTCAGGTCGTACAGCGACGGCCGCTCCCGCTGGCAACCGAGCTGGGTGTTGGCGGAGCCGACGGCGGAGTGCTCCGACAGCATCCGCTTGAAGTCGGCGAAGCCGCGCGGGTTCTTGTTCTCGTACTGCACCCGGGTCGGGCCATAGGCGTATTTCTCGGCGAAGGCGACCATGCCCTGTGTCTTGATGAACTCCGCCACCGTTTCCGCCTCCGCCCGGAAGCGTGCGCGCTGGTCGGGTTCGGCGCCGTAGCCGCAGCCGGCCACGGTCAGCGACAGCGCCCGGTCGGGGTGGCGGAAGCCGAAATGCAGCGTGGCGAAGCCGCCCATCGACAGCCCGACGATGTGGGCCTTGCCGATCCCCAGATGATCCAGCACCGCACGGATATCGTCCGCCGCCCGGTTCTGCGAGTAGAAGGACACGTCTTGCGGCACGTCGGACGGCGGATAGCCGCGCGCGTTGTAGGCGATGGCGCGGGCGCGCTGGCCGAAATGGCGCAGCTGCGGCTCCCAGTTACGATAATCGCCGGCAAATTCATGCACGAAGATCACCGGCGTGCCGGAGCCGGTTTCCTCGTAATAGAGGCGTACTCCGTCATCGGTTGTCGCATACGGCATCGTCCGTCTCCCAAACATATGTGCTGGCGCGATCGTCCGGCGGCGCGGCCGAACCGTCAATCGCGTTGTCAATCCATCGGCACGGCGACATCGTAGCCTGTCCGCTCCGTGGGAAAGGAAGTCTGCCAGATGACCGACCTGTCCGCCCTGTATGCCGCGCCCGGCGCCAACTCCATGTCCTATGTCGACCCGGCGTTCCCCGACCGGGCGCTGATGCTGCACAGCGCCCGGCCGCGCGACTGCGATGCCGACACGCCGGTGCTGCTGGTGCATCACGGCGTCGGCCGCAACGGCGGCGCCTATCGCGACTACTGGCTGGGGCTGGTGGACGAGGCCGGCGTGCTGGCGATCTCCGTCGAGTTTCCGGAGACGTCGTTCCCCGGACATCTCTGGTACAATTTCGGCAATCTGCATGATAAGGACGGCGCAGCGAACCCGCGTGAGCGTTGGACCTTCGGCATCGACGCGCGGCTGTTCGACGCGCTGCGCGCCCAGGGGCTCACGCGGCGGCGGCGCTACGGGCTGTTCGGCCACTCCGCCGGCGGGCAGTTCGTGCATCGGATGGTCTCGTTCGGCTTCCGCGACGCCGTGGCCGTCGCGGTCAGCGCCAATGCCGGCACCTACGCGATGCCGGACTTGGCCATCGGCTGGCCATGGGGGCTGGGCGAAATGGACATGGACACCGAGTCGCTGCGCGCGTTGCTCGGCTTCCGGATCACCGTGATGGCCGGTACCCTGGACATCGAGACGACCGGAAAATTCTTCCCGAAAGGCCCGCGCTCGCTGCGCCAGGGCGCGACGCGCTACGAGCGTGCCCACACTTATGTCCGCAACGGGCGCACGGCGGCGGCGGCGCTGGGGACGCGCTGCGCCTGGACGGTGATCGACGTGGCCGGCGTCGGCCATAACGGGGCGCGCATGTCCGCCGCCGCCGCGCCGATCCTGGCCGCCGCGCTGCACGTCGCGGAATCTTGACCCAAGCCGCCGGTGGCCACAGGCTGCGCGCGGGGGAAACAATCATATGCGCATCGCATTCATCGGCGTCTCGCACTGGCATACGCCGTTCTTTCTGGAGCCGGCCTTCGACCTCCCAGGCGTGCAGGTGGTCGGCGTCAGCGACCCGGATGCGGACGCCGCGCGCCGCATGCTGGGCGGCAGGTCCGCACTTGTGTTCACCGACTATCGCGACATGTGCGACGCGACGCACCCCGATTTCGTCTTCGCCCTCGGCCGGCACTGCGACATGGCGGCAACCGCGCGCTTCCTGATCGCACGGGACATTCCCTTCGCGATGGAAAAACCGTGCGGGCTGGACATCGCGGAGGTGCGCGAGGTTGCCCAGCTGGCGGCGGAGAGCAACGCCTTCGCCGCAGTGCCGTTCGTCTTCCGCCAGGGCCGGATGCTGGAAACCATCCGCGAGCTGTCGGGCGATGCCAGGCCGCTCTATCTGACCTTCAAGTTCGTTGCCGGCGGGGTGGATCGCTATCGCGACGCCGGCTGCGCCTGGATGCTGGACCGCGCTACCTCCGGTGGCGGCTGCACGCTCAATCTCGGGGTGCATTTCTTCGACCTGTTCCGGGTCCTGGCCGCGCCCGACGTGCCGGAAGTGGTCGCCGCCACGATGTCGAACAACATGGCGGGGCTGGACACGGAAGATCATGGCCTGGTGGTGCTGCGCGCCGGGCGCGCCACCTGCGTGATCGAGACCGGGTATTTCTTTCCTGCCCCCGTCGATACGTTCGACATGCGCTTCTCGATCCGTACGCCGACACATCATTTCATCGCGCCCGATCGCGACACGCTGCAAATCATCGACAATGCCCGGCAGATGCAGGTGCGCCGGATGCCCACCACCAACGTGCCGTACTATGCCGATTTCCTGCGCGACACGCTGAAGCGCCTCGCGGCCGGCGCGCGTCCGATCGCCGATCTGTCGGACATGGCGGCGGCGATGGAGCTGATCGACACCGCCTACAAGATGTCGCCGCTGCCGGCGCAGGCATCAGGGGACCCACAATGACGACCAAGGGCCTGCTGCTGGTGATGATCGACGTGCCGGCGGAACACGAGGCGGAACTCAATCGCTGGTACGACGAGGAGCATTTCCTTGAGCGCATGGTCTGCGAGGGCTTCCTCAACGGCCGCCGCCTGATCGCCGAGGAGGGCGGGCCGAAATATCTCGCGTATTACGATCTGCAATCGCCCGCGGTGTTGGACAGCGCGGCGTACCGGAAGATCGCGCCGCGCACGCCCTGGACCGCGCGCATCGCCGCGCACTTCACCCGCTCGGTGCGCAACGTCTATGCCGAGATCCGTCCGGAGGTCTGCAACGGCCCGCGCAAGACCGGCACCGGCCTGCTGCTGGTGGCGATCGACGTGGCGGCGGAGCACGAGGCGGAACTGAACCGCTGGTGGGACGAGGAGCATATCCGCGAACGCATGGCGATCCCCGGCTTCCTGCGCGCCCGCCGCTTTCGGGCGATCGAGGACGGGGCGATCGAGGGCGCGCCGAAATACCTGACGCTGTATGACATCGAAAGCCCCGACGTGCTGCAAACCCCCGAATACAAACACTGGAGCGGGCCGGGCACGACGGATTTCACCAGGCGCATCCGCCAGCATTTCAATCCGATCGTCCGCAACGTCTATCGCCAGATCAGGGCGCGGGACGCGATCGGCGGGTAGCTCAGCGCTTCGGCGGCACGCTGGCGTAGTAGGTGCTCCAGCTCGGCGCCACCAGCCAGCCGGCATCGACCGGCAGATTGATGCCGGTGATCGCGGTGGCCTCGTCGGAGACCAGGAACCCGACCGCGCGCGCGATCTCCACCGGCTCGACCATTCGCCCCAGGGCGGAGTTGCCGATCAGCCGCGAGGGGTCGCGCTCGCCGCGCTGGATCGGAATTTCCAGCAGCGGCGTGCGGGTGAAGCCGGGCGAGACCGCGTTCACCCGCACCCCCGACCGGCCCCAGTCGGCGGCCAGATCGGCGGTCATCGCGATCACCGCCGCCTTGGCCGGGGTGTAGCTGTGCATCGGCATCGAGCGCATGCCGGCGATGGAGGCGATGGTGACGATCGCGCCCCGCCCGCGCGGCGCCATCCGCTTGCCGAAGGCCGCGCAGCACAGGAACGTGCCGCGCAGGTCGATCTCCTGCACCCGGTCCCAGACATCCACGGTCATGTTCTCCACCGACCCGGGCAACTGGGTGACGCCGGCGGAGGTCACCAGGATATCCACGGCTCCGATCTCGGCTTCTATCCGCGCCGCCGCATCCTCGATGCTCGCGGGCGAGCGGACGTCCATTTCGATCGCCACGCCCTCCATTTCGATCGCCACGGCGCTGGCGCGGTCCAGATCGAGATCGGCCACCACCACCTTGGCGCCACGCTCGGCCATCAGCCGCGCGCACGCCTCGCCGATGCCGCTGGCGCCGCCGGTGACGACCGCGATGCGGCCAGTGAGTTCCAGGCTCATGTTGTCGTTCCCTCCGCATGCCCGCGTCGATGAGGCCACAAAGCTAGCCCCGGCGCGGAACAACGCACAATGGCACTCCGCCAGCGATCAGGCCGGCAGCATATCCGCGCCGGATCAGAACCATGCGGTCTTGTCGACGACATTGCGCAACGCCTGTCCGGCGGCGAAGGCGCGGCAATTGTCGACGATGATCTGCAAGCGCCGGTCATCCAGATAGGGCCCATAGCCGGCCATGTGCGGCGTGATCAGCACGTTCGGCATCGTCCACAGCCGGTGCTCCGCCGGCAGCGGTTCCTGCTCGAACACATCCAGCGCCGCGCCGGCGATTTCTCCGGCGTCCAGCGCATCCACGAGGTCCGCGAGCTTCGTCGTCATGCCACGGCCGATATTGATGAAGAACGCGGATTTCTTCATGTGCTGAAAGCGTGCCCGGTGCATCAGCCCCTCGGTCGCGGGCGTGTGCGGTACGGTGAGGATGACGAAATCGGCGCGCGGCAGCAGCGCATCCAGCGCCTCCGGCTTGTGCAGTTCCGCCACGCCTGCCGGCGCCGCGGTCAGGCGCGCGTCGGTGGCCAGCACCTTCATGCCGAAGGCGGCGCACAGCCGGGCGGTCTCCGCGCCGATGCCGCCGGCACCGACGATCAGCGCGGCGGCCGCCGGCAGATGCACCACGCCGGTATCCTCCGGCGGCTTCTTCCATTCGCGCCGAAGCTGCTGGGGGATGTAGACATGCAGCCCGCGCGCGAACGCCAGCACGAAGGACAGGATATGCGCGCTGATATGGTCGTTGAAGATGCCGCGAAAATTGGTCGCCACCAGCGGATGGGCGACCAACTCGGGGTAATAGTAGCCGGCAGCGGGGGCTGCCTGCGGCGCCTGCAGCCAGCGCAGCTTTTTCGCCGCTGTCAGCAGATCGCGGCCAAGCCAGCCGAACGCCGCTTCCGCGTCGACAATTTCCCGCGCCGCGGCCGCCGCGTCCTCCGCCACGACCACGCGAACCTCCGGCACGCTCTCGGCGAGCCGTCTGGCCCAGCCGCGCGTGATGTCGGTCTGCGGCGGCAGCAGGACAAACTTGAACGCGTTGGTTCCCGACATGGCGATCCGTTCCTTCCGCGACTGGCTGGCGCCCAGGGTAACGCGATGCAGCGTCAACGCGAAACGCGAGGAATGGTTCTCAGGTCAGCGGCACGTTCCGCAGCCGCTGCACATCGGCACGGCCGGCGCTTAGGATATACCCGGTGTCCGAGCCCCCCGTAAGATAGCGGACCCCCAACTGCACGAGCCAGGCCTGGAATTGCAAATCCTCGCGCACGCCGCCGACCCCCATCCATTTGCCATGCCTGCGCGCCGCCTTGGCGGTCGCTTCGTAGGCCGCGCGCATGCGGTCATGCTTGTAATCGCCGGGGATGCCCATCTCCGTACTGAGATCGGTCGAGCCGATATGCAGCATGTCGATGCCATCGACCGCCGCGATGGCATCGGCATTCTCGATCGCGGCGGGCGTTTCCAGCATGGCGATCAGCAGCGTGTGCTCGTTCAGATGACGGTTGATCGCCGCCTGCGGCATGGCCGCGTAACCGAGCGCGGGACCGCTGCCGGAGGCGGACCGATGTCCGCGCGGCGCGAACATGCAGTTTTCGACCACCGACGCGGCCTCCTCGGCGGTATCGATGTGGGGCACCATTACCCCCTGTGCGCCACAATCCAGGATACGTGTCGCATCGTGCGGATGGTGCGATGACACGCGTACGATCGGCGTGACGCCGCTGCCGAGCGCCGCTACGCAGATGGCGGATGCGCTTTCCAGCGACGTGGGGTTGTGCTCCAGATCGATATAGAGCGCATCGAACCCGCAGGCGCCCGCGATCATGGCGATATTGGGCGTACGCATCTGGTTGACCCCGATGCACAGGACCAACTTTCCCGCCTGGAGCTTCTGTTTCGTCAGGTTCGGCTGCACTTCCTTGGACATGATCGAATGCTTTCTTTTCCTGCCTGCCCGATGATCCACCCTATTCGCAAGCATCGAAACCAGAGCGGTTTCCAGCCATGACGAAACGTCTCTACCGCGCGCCGGGTTCGCGGCCTTTGGGGGGATGGGCGCGCAGCACGTCTTCGTTCACGTCGGCACACCAGCCGACGCCGGTGGGAAGCAGCAATTCGCCGGCCTCGATCCGTGGCGGAGCTGTGACGATGCTGTCCTTCCAGGGCACGTCCTCGACGTCGATCTCCATCACCCGGAAGTTCGGGATCGCCGCACAGAAATGCGCGCTCATCAGCGAGCCGAGATGGCCGTTGAAATTATGCGGCGCGACATTGACCTCGTAGGTGTCGGCGAGCGAGGCGATCTTCATCGCTTCCAAGATGCCGTTCCACGGCACGTCGACGATCGCGACATCGACCGCCTGCTGCTCCAGGTACGGACGAAATTGCCGGCGGTGGAACAACGACTCGCAGGAGGCGATCCGCGTTCGCGCGGAACGGCGGATGGTGGCGAGTGCGGCCGGATCGTAGCTGTCGATCTCCAGCCAACACAGGTCGAACTGCTCCATCGCCTGCGCCAGACGGATATAGCCCTCGGTCTTGTAGTTGAAGTTCAGATCGAGATGCAGGTTCATCTCCGGCCCCGCGCCGTCGCGGAATGCCGCCATCTGGTCGACGACGGCGTTGACGATGTCCTTGCTGATGTTCAGCTCCGGATGACCGGGGGACCCGTTGAAGCCGGGCATATGGACATAGGGCGGATCGGCGTCGAAGCGCATCGGGTTGGTCTTCAATCCCTTGAAGCCGGCATCCGCGACTTCCCGCGCGTGGCGGACGATATCGGCGCGGTTTCGGATCGGATCGACCCCGGCCCAGGCCTTTATCTGGTCCGGCCAGCGGACCCGCGCATAGCCGCAATGCGACCAATAGAGCGGAATCCGTTCACGCACCGGCCCGCCGAGCAGCTCGTAGACGGGAATGCCCAGTGCCTTGGCCTTGATGTCCACCAGCGCGTTCTCGATGGCAGCGATCGCCTGCTGCGCGATGCCGCCTTGCACCTGGCGGATCACCCCGTGCAGATAGGCGGTGATCTTTTCCACCGGGCGCGGGTCCTTGCCGATCAGCATCCCCCCGAGACCGTGGATGGTGCCGGTCAGCCCGGAGGCGCCGAACCGCTCCTGGTATTCCGACCAGCCGACTAGGCCGGTGTCGGTGGTGATCTTCAGGAACGAGAAATGCCGCCAGCCGGCGTCGCAATGCAGATCCTCGATCTTGGCGATGCGCATGATTTCCTCCCCAGGGTTTCCCACGCTGGGTGCAACGTTGCGCGACCGCTGCGGCGGAGTCCAGCCGGCCTCCGCCAGGGCGCCGCCCCGGCCTGGGACAGGCGCCTTGACCCGCGCCCGCCGCCGAGTGCAGTTTCGCCGCGTCGGTACAACCATAACAGCCGGTCCTGCGCAGCAGGCCATGAGGAGCGTCCGCCCATGACGACTTACCGCATCACCCGCCGCTCGGCACTGCTGGGCGCGGCGCTGGCACCCGCGATCATCGGCACCGCGCGCGCGGCAACGGTGAAGATGCGGCTGTCGTCCTCGCAGCCGAACGATCCGAAATACGCCAACGGACGGGTCTACTACGACAACCTGACCAAGCATCTGAAGGCCGGCGGCCTGGACGAGCAGATCCAGATGACGTTCTTCCCCGACAATCAGCTCGGCCAGGAGATCGACGTCATCAATTCGGTGAAGCTCGGCGTCATCGACATGATGGTCTCGGGCACCTCGATCTCGGCCAACCTGGTGCCGCTGGTCGGAACCTACGACCTTGGCTATCTGTTCAGAAGCTTCCCGCAGCAGACGAAGGCGTTCGGTGCCGGCGCGGCAAAGCCGATCGAGGACGCGTTGCTGAAGGGCGCCAACATCCGCGTCATCGGCTGGGCCTACAATTTCGGCGCACGTAGCGTGCTGGCGAAGAAGCAGGTGAACGGCCCGGCTGACCTCGCCGGGCTGAAGATCCGCACCCTGCCCAACCCGGTGATCACCGAATGCCTGCGCCTGATGGGCGCCGCGGCCACGCCGCTGGCGTTCGGCGAAATCTACACCGCCTTGCAGGCCGGCGTGCTGGACGGGCTGGAGCACGATCCGCCGACGATCCTGGCCAGCAAGTTCTACGAAACGGCGAAATTCTACACGCTGACGCAGCACAACTTTTCCCCGCTCGCCACCTACTTCAGCGACAACACCTTCAAGCGCATGGAGCCGAAGCTGCGCGACGCCTTCCTGGACGCCGCCGACAAGGCGGCGGTGGATACGCGCGCGCACGGGTTGACGGTGGAACAGGAGGCGATGGAGGTGCTGAAACAGCGCGGCGTCACCATCATCGGCTGCGACCAGGAGGCATTCCGCAAGCTGGTGGCGCCGCAGACCGAAGCGTTCGTGAAGGCGCATCCCGACGCCAAGCCGGTGGTCGATCTGATCCAGTCGACCACGGCCTGACGCCACCGCATGAGCACCGCGCTGGAGGTCGCCCGCCCCGCCCCGGACGTGATCGGCCGTGTGCTAGTCCGCCCTCTGCTGTTTCTGGTGGAGGGCGCGGCGGCGCTGCTGCTGGCGGCCGACCTGGGCATCGTCGCGGCCTCGGTGCTGTCGCGCTACGCGTTCAACGCGCCGCTGGAATGGGCGGACGATGTGGCGCGCGGGCTGATGGTGGCGCTGAGCTTCTTCGGCGCCGCCGCCGCGCTGGCGCATGGCGAGAACATGGGCGTGGCCTTCTTCATCGACCGCGTGCCGTCCGGGCTGTGCCGGCCGATCCGGGCCGTCATCGCGCTGCTGACGCTGGTCACCGCCGCGGCGGTCGCGGTCAATGCGCTGATGCTGGGACAGCTCACCACCGGCCAGACCACCGGATCTGGCCTGCGGCTGGAGTGGACCTTTTATCCGATGGGCATCGGCAGCGCCTGCATGACGCTGTTCGCGCTGGACAAGTTCCGCAACCACCGTCCGGCGGACATCGCGATCGCGATCGTCGTGATGGCGGCATTGGTTGGCGGCTGGGCGGTGCTGGACACCTATGCGCCGGACAGCATGCCAGGGTCGGGAACGCTGATGCTGGCGGGCTTCGTGCTGTGCCTGCTCGGCGGCATGGCGATCGGTTTCGCGCTGGCGCTGTCGGCGCTGATCTATATCGGCGTGGAGGGTGCCATGCCAGGCGTGATCTTCGCCCAGCAGATGGCGCGCGGCATCGACAATTTCGTGCTGCTGGCGATCCCGTTCTTCATCCTGGTCGGCTACCTGATGGAAGCGAACGGCATGTCGGTTCGCCTGATCGAGCTGCTGGAGCGGCTGGTCGGGCGGATGCGCGGCGGGCTGAACGTGGTCATGGTGCTGGCCATGGTGCTGTTCTCCGGCATCTCCGGCTCGAAGATGGCGGACGTCGCCGCGGTGGGGTCGGTGCTGATCCCGGCGGCACGGCGCACCAGGCAGAACCCGGGCAACGCCGTCGCGCTGCTGGCCGCCTCGGCGGTGATGGCGGAGACCATCCCGCCCTGCATCAACCTGATCATCCTGGGCTTCGTCGCCAACATCTCGATCGGCGGCCTGTTCATGGCCGGCCTGCTGCCGGCGGCGCTGATGGCGCTGGCGCTGATCGCCGTCGCGGTGATCTTCGGCGCGCCCGCGCATGGCCCGGCGATCGCCACCGGGGCGGCGATGCCGCTGGGCAAGCTATGGGGCGGGGCGACGGTCACCATCGGGCTGATCGCCATCATCTTCGGCGGCTTCAAATCCGGCTTTGCCACCGCGACCGAGATTTCCGCCTTCGCCGCCATCTATGCGCTGGTGGTGGGCGGGGTGGTGTTCCGCGAGCTGGGACCGCGCGCGGCCGTGCGCAGCTTCGTCGAGGCGGCGAACCGCTCCGGCCTCGTGCTGTTCATCGTCGCCGCCGCGCAATCGCTGGCATTCGTGCTGACCCTGCAACAGATACCCCACGCGCTGGCCGAACTACTGATCGGGCTGTCGCATGACGGCGGCACCTGGCTGTTCCTGCTGCTGTCGATCGCCATCCTGATCGTGATGGGCTCGGTGCTGGAGGGCGCGGCGGCGCTGATCATCTTCGGTCCGCTGCTGGTGCCGGTGGCGGCACAGCTCGGCATCCCGCCGCTGCATTACGGCGTCGTGCTGGTCATCGCCATGGGGATCGGGCTGTTCGCCCCGCCGCTGGGTCTTGGGTTGTACGGCGCCTGCCTGATCGGGGGGGTGCCGATCGAGGTGACGGTGCGGCCGATGCTCGGGTATCTGGGACTGCTGCTGCTCTGCCTGCTGGCGATCGCCTTCGTGCCGGAGATCACGCTGTGGCTGCCCCGCCTGGCGGGATACTGAACGCGGCGGCATCCAGTTCCATCACGCCGGCCATCACCGATACAGAACATACTGGATTGTTAGATCCAGATCGGCGCGCCCCTCGGGCGTGCTGGGCGGGAATGGCGGCAGCTTGGCACCACGGAACACCGACAAGGCCGCCAGGTCGAGCCATTGCGAGCCGGACCGGCCGGTCAGTTCGACACCGAGCACCTTGCCGTATCGGTCCAACTCCACATGGATCTTGACCGTGCCGTCCTCGCCTCTGAATGCCGCCTGATTGGGATAATAGCCGTGCTGGTTCCACCATTCGTGCAACTGCATGATCCAGTCGGTTCCGACCTGCGCGCCGGAGACCTTGATGGATGCGTCAGGTCTGTGGATGTCGGTCGGCGGCGAGCCCACGGCATCCCTGACCTCCGGGCCGAGCGTCGGATCAAGGGTGTTCTTCCGCCCGGTCGGGCGTGACTTCGGCGATTCGTTGGTGGCGGCGCCGAACGAGTAGTTCATCGGGGCGGACAGAAAGCCCCCCACAGGCGGCGCCGCTGGCTGGCTCCGCTCCGCTCTCGGCCGGGCCGGCGCCGGCGCCGGCGGGGTGGGTTTCGGCGGCAGCGCCAGGGCGAGCGGCGGCGGCGGGATCGGCCCTGGTTCCGCCGAGAATGAGACCGGCGGTGCCGGGATCGCCGGAGCCGG